>JANOTO010000479.1:0-6296 GCA_031416395.1 Rhodoferax sp.
GCCTGGATCGAAGGCGAGGCGGCCTTGCCCGCTGCGGCGGCGGCTGTGCCCGGCATGGACATTCAATTGCGCACGCAAGATGCCCTGGCGCAGGCGTTGCAAGCAAAGCGGCGTTCTGAAGGTTCGCTGGATTTTGAGAGCTTCCAGCCACGCGCGATATTTGATGGCGACAAAGTGGTTGACATCCGCCAGCAGGCCCAAAACCGCGCGCGCCAGTTGATTGCGGAACTGATGATCGCCACCAACGGTTGCACCGCGCGTTTTCTGGCCGACAAAGGCAGTGCCTCGCTGCGCCGCGTGGTGCAATCGCCCGAGCGCTGGATGCGGATTGTGGGTGTTGCCAAAGAGTACGGCGAAGACCTGCCCAGCACGCCAGACTCCAAAGCGTTGGAGCGGTTTTTGCTCAAACGTCGCAAAGCCGACCCGCTGCGGTTTCCTGATTTGTCACTGATCATCGTCAAGCTGATGGGCCGGGGCGAATACGTCATGCAAGCCCCTGGCACGATCCCGATGGGCCATTTTGGGCTGGCCGTGCGCGACTACACGCACGCCACCGCACCCAATCGGCGCTTCCCGGATTTGATCACTTCGCGGCTCATCAAAGCCGCTTTGCTGGACCAGCCAGCCCCTTACGCCAACGCCGAGCTGGCGCATCTGGCCGAGCACTGCACCACTCAGGAAGAGGCCGCGCAAAAGGTCGAGCGGCAAATGCGCAAGTCAGAGGCGGCGATGGTGCTGCAAACCCGCTTGGGCAATCACTTTGAGGGTGTCGTGACCGGCAGTTCGTCCAAAGGCGTGTGGGTGCGTATTTTTTCGCCGCCGTGCGAGGGTCGTTTGCACGGGCGCGACCCCGCGCCCAAAGTCGGTGACAAGATTCGGGCGAAGCTGGAATCGGTCGATGTTGAGCGTGGATTCATTGATTTTGAAATGGAAGGCAAGTTGACATGATGTGCTTATCAAGAAGGCGCTGTCTCACAGCGCTGACCCTCGTGGCTTTGGGTTGCACCGGCACGCAGGTGATTCACGCGCAGGACGCATGGCCCAGCAAGCCGATTCGCCTGGTGGTGCCGTTCACGCCCGGCGGGGTGACAGATACCAGTGGTCGCCTCATTGCTGAACATTTGGGCAAGCGTCTGGGGCAGCAAATCGTGGTGGACAACAAGCCTGGCGCATCCGGCAACATCGGCACCGCGATGGTCAAAACCGCAGCGCCAGATGGATACACGCTGCTGCTGGGTTTTGATGGAACCATGGTGGTCAACCCCCATGTCTTTTCAAAAATTCCGTTCGACACGTTGAAAGACTTTGCCCCCATCGGCAAGATCGGCGATGCCACGCTGATTCTCGTGGCGCACCCTGACGTGCCGGTGAAGACACCCGCCGACGTGGTGGCGCTGTCGAAGTCGCAAACCGGTGGTTTGTCATTTGGAAGCTCGGGCACGGGCGGCACGCCGCACCTGGCCGGTGAGCTGTTCAAAGCCCGCACACAGGCCAACCTGACGCACGTTCCGTACAAAGGCGGTGGCCAGGCACTCATCGACGTGATAGGTGGCCAGATTCCGCTGGTGTTCACTGCCGTCGCGGGTGCACACGGGCATGTGAAGGCGGGCAAGTTGCGGGCCATCGCCGTATCAAGCACGCAGCGCAGCTCGTCGTTGCCCGACGTGCCAACCTTTATCGAAAGCGGCATCACCAACTTTGTCGCGAGCTCCTGGGTCAGCATCCTGGCACCCGCCAAAACGCCGGATGCGATCATCAGCAAGCTCAACATGGAACTCAACGCCACGCTGAACGACCCCATGGTGCGTGAGAAGCTGCGCATCCTGGGCATTGAGCCCACGCCGGGTAGCGCTGAGCAGTTTCTTGAGGAGATGAAACGCGACCTGGCGCGCTATGGTGCCGTGGTGAAAGCGGTGGGCATCGTGGTTGAGTGATCGCGCGTCGAACTACAAGAGGAACACCCCATGGATTTGAAACTGGCCGGTCAACACGTCCTTATCACGGGCGGCAGCAAGGGCATCGGTCTGGCCTGCGCCGCAGGCTTTTTGAAGGAGGGCGCGCGCGTCAGCCTGGTGTCCCGCAGCTCCACCAATCTGGTCAACGGCGTGGCGCAGCTATTGCAGGATATGCCCCAGGCCAACGGAATGATCGGCACCGCAGCCGCCGACCTGCGGGTTGCCTCGCAAGCAGAAGCGGCACTGGCCGAGGTCGAGCACCGGTTTGGCGATGTGGATGTACTGGTCAATTCGGCCGGTGCTGCGCGCCGCTCGCCGCCCGATGAGCTGAACGCCCAGGCCTGGCACGACGCGATGGATGCCAAGTTTTTCAGCTACATCCACATGATGGATATCGTCGTCAAAAAAATGGCGTTGCGCGGTGCCGGTGCGATCGTCAACGTGATTGGAGCAGGCGGCAAGGTGGCCAGCCCCATTCACATGCCCGGCGGTGCTGCAAATGCCGCGCTGATGCTGGTCACTGCGGGCTTGGCCGCCGCCTATGGGCCGCGTGGTGTGCGGGTCAATGCGGTGAACCCTGGTGCCACCGTGACAGACCGTCTGGTCGAGGGCCTGCAGGCAGCCGCCCGGCTGGACAACATCTCGGTGGACGAAGCCATGCGTCGGGTCTCCAAAAATGTGCCACTGGGTCGCCTGGCGATGCCCGAAGAGATCGCTAATATGGTGCTGTTCCTGGCATCGTCATGTGCTAGCTACGTCACTGGCGCCATCGTCAGCATGGACGGTGCGGCCACACCCATGGTTGTTTGAATGAAGCCTAGCCTAGACTTTGAAGGTCAGCACATCGCGGCTGAAGACTTCTTCCAGCGTTACCAACGCGCTGCCGTGGCCTTGCGCGCGGCAGGCGTGGGCGAGGGCGATGTCGTTGCCCTGCTGATGCGCAATGGCCCAGACCTGTTGGAGCTGATGCTGGCCGCGCGTTGGATCGGCGCGCTGTGGTGCCCGATCAACTGGCACTTCAAGGCGGACGAAGTTCAATACATCCTGAGTGACAGCGGGGCTAAGGTGCTGATTGCGGATACGGCGCTTTTGGAGAGCTTGCTGACTGGGCCTGCGGGGCTGAAGCTGGAGGGCATCAACACCTTCGAGACAGGGCGGGATGGGGATTCATCTGTGCGACCCCGATGGACGGTGTATCGCGATGCCGTCACAGGACCCAATCTTGCGGCCAGCGCACCGCGTGGGGCGATGTTTTACACCTCGGGCACGACGGGTAGACCGAAGGGCATTCGCCGCGCTCCGTCCACGCCCGAGCAAGCCGCGCGCGGGCTCGAAGTACTGCGCCACTGCCTTGGTTTTGAGCCGGGCATGCGCGCGCTGGTCAACGCGCCGATGTACCACAGCGCGCCCACTTCCTATTCGATTGGCTCGTCACTCGACAACGCGCATCTCTTCATCCAGAGCCGCTTCGATGCCGAAGACACGCTGCGCATGATCGCCCAGCACGGCATCACCCACGCCTACCTGGTGCCCACCATGTTTGTGCGCATGCTGCGCCTGCCCGCCAGCGTGCGCGCGCATTACGACCTGAGTTCAATGCGCTTTGTCGCGTCCACCGGCTCGCCCTGTCCACCGGATGTCAAACGCGCGATGATCGAGTGGTGGGGCCCGGTGATTTATGAATCCTACGGTGCCAGCGAGCTGGGCTACATGACGCGACTAGACAGCCACGAGGCGCTGCGCAAACCCGGCTCTGCAGGCAAACCGCTGCCGGGCGCGACGGTGGCGATTCTGGACGAGCAGGGCGCGCCCGTTGCGCAAGGCAAAGCCGGTTTGATCTACGTGCATCAGCCCGCTTACGCAGATTTCAGCTACATCGGCAACGACGCGGCGCGGCAGAAAATGGAGCGCGGCGGCCTGAAGACGCTGGGCGACATCGGCTACCTGGATGAAGACGGTTATCTGTTTATCGTAGACCGCTCGGCCGATTTGGTGATCTCAGGCGGTGTCAACATCTACCCCGCTGAAATTGAAGCCGCCTTGCAGATGATGCCCGGCGTGGTGGACTGCGCCGTCTTCGGCATCCCCGATGCGGAGTTTGGCGAGGCGCTTGCCTGCGCGGTGCAAACCTCGCGCGGTACGTCTCTGGATGGCGACGACATACAGGCGTTTTTGAAGTCCCGTCTTGCCGCTTACAAGGTGCCCAAGACCATCACCTTTCACACCGAGATGCCGCGTGAAGACACAGGCAAAATCTTCAAACGGAAACTGCGCGAGCCGTATTGGGCGGGACAGGCAAGGCGCGTTTGACGCACCAGTTCAACGACTCCCCGCGCACCATGATGCAGATCGTGGACTTAAGTTACCGCTACGCGCAGACGGACGTGTTGGCCAATCTATCGTTCGACATTCCAAGTGGCGTGACGCTGGTGCAGGGTGGTGATGGTCGTGGCAAAACGACACTGCTGCGCCTGCTGGCGGGCGATTTGAAACTTCAATCGGGGCGAGTATCGGTAACGCCAGTGCCCGGCGGCTTGACTTCGCAGGAGCAGATCGACAGCTACCGCAAGCAGGTGTTTTGGGTCGACCCGCGCTCCACCGCGCATGATCCGATCAGCGCGCGCACCTACCTCGATCAACAATCCGATCTTTGGCCCAGTTTCGACCACCAAGGCCTTCCCGCGTTGATCGAAGGCCTGTCACTGGCCGAGTTTTTGGACAAGCCGCTGTACATGCTGTCCACCGGCTCCAAACGCAAAGTCTGGCTGGCAGCCGCCTTCACCTCGCATGCGGCCGTTGCATTGCTGGACGACCCATTCGCCGCACTGGACAAACCCTCGATCCGCTTTGTGGCTGAAGTTCTGCGAGGGTTGGCTAAGCAATCTGAACGCGCGGTGGTAATCACTGGATATGCCGCACCCGATAATTTGCTGCTCGGCGGATTGATCGATTTGGGTGAATGACCCGAGTGGGCGCGAGCCAGTGGAAAGAATTTTGAAGCTGGCGCGACTAAGAGTTAACTCTTTTCCTTTAAGGCCGCAATCGATGTCAAGTTTTAACAGTCACGCCGCCGCAGCGATGTTTATTTTGATGGCGGCTTCAAGCTACGCCCAAGCACCTGCCAAGCCTGCGCTGGCTAACGCCAGCACCGCTAAAGCCATCTTTGCAGGCGGTTGCTTTTGGTGCGTCGAATCCGATTTTGACAAAGTGCCGGGCGTGATTTCCACCACCTCAGGCTACATCGGCGGCAAAACGGCCAAGCCGACTTATGAGCAGGTGTCGGGCAACAGCACGGGCCACGCCGAGGCGGTGGAGATTGTGTTTGACCCGGCCAAAGTCAGCTACGCGCAATTGGTCGAGCACTTTTGGCGCACCATAGACCCCACCACCAAAGACCAGCAGTTTTGTGACCGGGGCTCGCCCTACCGCACGGCGATTTTTGCGCAAGATGCGCAGCAACTCAAGATTGCGCAAGACTCGCGTATCGCTTTAGAGAAGTCCAAGCCCTTCAAAGAGCCCATCGTGACGGAAGTGGTACAGGCCAACGTCTTCTATCCCGCAGAGGACTACCACCAAGACTACTATTTGAAGAACCCGCTGCGCTACAAATACTACCGCAGCAGTTGTGGCCGCGACAGTCGGTTGAAGCAGCTTTGGGGCGACAAAGCGGCGCTGTAAGCAAGGTTTTGACTCGTTCAGTCGTTGCGCTTTGCGTTTACTACAATTGTAGTTAAATGTTGCAAAAAATTAACCTGGGAGTTAGTTTTTACCCAAAAACGCTAAAATTGGCTAAATTCTGATATTTTTAGCGCTCTAGCTCTCGTATATTATACATAATTAGCTATTTAAATAATAGCAAAATCAAGTCGTCCAAATACGCGGACTGACCGCTGGCATGTCCCACAGCTCAGCCCGCCATGCCGCCCAAATACCTCTGAGCAACTGCATCGCGGGCTCGACCACGGGTGCAAGCGCTCGCACGACGACCACGCGGTCATTCGGGCTGGTGGCTCCCGCCGTGGTTCGCAGAGGATGCTCATCGATCACCGCGCGGGCGGCGTCCAGCGCTTGCTGTTTGCGCGCTCGACCCAGCTTGCTGCCGGTAATGAAGAAGATCGAAGCCATGCAGCAGTTGCCGCCTAAGCCGACCGGGCCTTTCATCAAGCGGGTGTCCTGCGCATCCAGCAGTCCGCGCTCCAGCCACACGCCGGGTACTTCGATGTGCTGGCGGAAACGGCCTTGCTCAAACGGCAGCGTGGCGTGCGGCAGGCCAAAGGCGGTCACGTCCCATCCGAGGAATTCAGCGTCTTGATCAAGCTCGATACGCAATTGGTTTTCCCC
>JANOTO010000480.1:0-13950 GCA_031416395.1 Rhodoferax sp.
CGCGACATCATCACTGTGGATTGATCATGAAAAAACTGAACCTTGCTCTTCCTTTTGCGTTTCTATGCGCTGCCGGTGCCCACGCAGGTAGCCTGCAAGTGAGCGTGATCGACAAAGACGGCAAGCCCACGCCGGATGCGATTGTTGTCGTGATCCCTGCTAGCAAAGGCACACCTAAAAATCCACCGCCGATGCAGGCCTTGATCAACCAGGAAAAGATGCAGTTCATCCCAGCGATGACCGTCGTATCGGCCGGTGCAAAAGTTCGGTTTGCCAACAATGATGCGTGGGACCATCACGTGCGCATGTCCAGCGTGGGCCTGGCCCCGCCTGCCACAGCGGATGGGGTCACCAAAGAGAACGGCTTTGCGCTGCGCCTAGAAGGCAAAACGGACGGCAAAGCCGCAAAGTCTACCGAAGTCACGCTGGACCGCCCCGGTGCCATCGGAGCCAACCTGCTGGGCTGCTTCATTCACGGCTCGATGAGCGGGCACGTGTGGGTGGCCGATTCTCCGTGGACAGTCAAGACTGATGCCTTCGGTGTGGCCACATTGGAAGATGTGCCGGATGGTGCCGCCACCATTAAGGTTTGGCATTCAGCGCAACTGGTGGATTTGAAGCCGCAGGCTGTGACGCTTGGTGCGGCTCCGGCGAAGGTGACGGTTCAACTCGAAGTGGTGCCGCGTCGCCGTCGCGGTTAGCAGGGTCATTTTTAAGCCACAACCGCTCGTGCGTTTGTCACAGGCGGGTCATGCGGCGCTCGTAAAGTTCGGTCAGTAGATTTTCATTTGAATCTCTCACTGAACGGACGGATCATCATGAACTTCACGTTACGGCGTTTGCAAGACACGCATCCCGCAGTTTCATTCGCCATCAACCTTACCTCCATCCTCACCACGACCGAAAAAGTCTGGAGCTTGGCATCGTTGCCGCCTGGAAAAAATCGCCCTGGGCAAATTGAATTGCCTTTGCGGCGTAGCGCTTCGCAGCGTCATCAAACACCAACGATTCGGTCATGACCATGACATCTTGAAGTTCAATACTCAGCGTTGATTTCAACTTGTTTGGAGAAAAGTGATGGATCGACGCACAGTACTGGCATCAAGTTCTGTTTTGGGAGGTGGGTTGGTGGGACTCCCCAGTTGGGTAGGCGCCCAGATTGGGAGTTCGTCTCCGGCCCGCTCAATGCGGGCGGGTTTGGCCCGAACAAGACCGATGCCACGTTTGGCATGCAGGTGATGTACCAAAAGGCACCCACCGAAGTCAACGCACCGCCCACCAACGGCATGCAGTTTTTTGGCCAAGTGGATATCGACGCGAAAACACGGGCTATGACGGTGACCTTGAAAGACTTGGCAGGCGCTTCGCTGTACGCCAAGACCTTGGCCCCGCAGCGAGGCTAAAACAAATTTGTTGGGTGATTTCCAGCCTCGCACACGCGGGGCTTTTTTTTTAATTGTTTTTTGAAATATTTGTAGCCATGATTTTATGAAGGAGCAAAACATGAGAGACCTGCCAATGCCCACCAGCCCTTTGTCGATAGTCTCGTGGCCCAGTATGCTGCGCGGCCTTGCATTGCGCCGCAGTACGCTCGAAAAGCGCAAAGTCGTTGGATTGATGTCCTCACCAACGCTTGCACCCGTTGTGATACCGACTGCATTGCCTGATGCCTTGAATGAGGCGTTGACTGAAGCGCCCAACGAGGTACAGCCAGAATTGCGTGGGCGCTCTGGTATCGCCGTGTCCTGGGCCAAAACCAGTGATGAAGTTCGCCAGGCCCAGCGCTTGCGTTTCGCTGTTTTTGCGAAAGAGATGGGTGCGCGGCTGGATACCACTTCTCCAGGCCATGACGTAGATCGGTTCGACCACTATTGTGAGCACTTGTTGGTGCGTGATGTCGCAACCCGCGAGGTGGTGGGCACTTACCGCGTGCTGACACCCGCACAAGCAAAACGCGCCGGTGGGACGTACACAGACAATGAATTCAACCTGGATCGTCTGCAAGTGCGGCGCGATCGCATGGTTGAGCTCGGCCGAAGTTGCGTGCATAAAGACTATCGCCAGGGGGCGGTCATCATGGCGTTGTGGGGCGCGTTGGCCGAGTTCATGGTGCGCAACAAGCTGGACACCATGATTGGCTGCGCCAGCATCCCGATGCTGCACAACGGGGTGGTGAGTGGCGATGTGGCTTCCAGCATCTGGCGCAAGATCAGCCAGCAGCATCTGGCACCGCCGGCCGATCAGGTGGTGCCACGCCTGCCCCTGCCCATTGAAGAGTTCAGCAGTACGCTGGATGTCGAGCCACCGGCCTTGATTAAGGGCTACTTGCGCCTGGGTGCCAAAGTGCTGGGTGCGCCCGCCTGGGACCCTGACTTCAATACGGCTGACGTGCCCATGATGATGTGTATCAATGAGTTACCCGCCAGGTACCGAAAGCACTTCTTGGGGGCGTGATGCGAGCCGTGTTCGACTCCTCCCTGGCTGACCGACTCTATCGCGTCGCGGGCGAGGGCTCGCAAGTGCAGGAAGCGGAGCCGCCAGACTTGTCAGTGCAGCCGCTGCGACCGGTTCGAAGTGTCTTCATTTCCGACCTGCATTTGGGCACACCCGGTTGCCAGGCCGAGGCACTGCTGGCGTTCCTGAAGCAGCATCCCAGTGACTACCTGTACCTGGTGGGTGACATCATTGATGGATGGCAATTGCGCAAGCGCTGGTATTGGCCGCAATCGCACAACGACGTGATTCAAAAGCTGCTCAAGCGTGCGCGCAAAGGCTGCAAAACCATTTTCGTACCGGGCAACCACGATGAATTTGCCCGTGCATTTGACGGGCAGCAGTTTGGCGGCATTGACGTGATGGAGGAGGCGGTACATTTCACCGCCGATGGCCGCAGCATTTGGGTCACGCACGGTGACTATTTCGACGGTGTGATTCAATGCGCCAAATGGCTGGCTTACGTGGGTGATTCGCTGTACGAATTCACGCTCAAGCTCAACCGGCATCTGAACCGCTTGCGCACGCGCATGGGTTTGCCGTATTGGTCATTGTCGGCCTACCTCAAGCACAGGGTCAAGTCAGCGTTGAACTACGTGATGGACTTTGAGGTGGCCGTCGCACAGGAGGCCAAGCGCCGGGGGCACCACGCGGTGGTTTGTGGCCACATCCACCGAGCTGAAATTCGTGTGATTGAGGATGTGCTGTACTGCAACGATGGCGACTGGGTTGAAAGCTGCACGGCATTGGTCGAACACTTTGATGGTCGGCTTGAGTTAGTCTACTGGCATGGCAACGAGTCTGCGCGAACAACGCAGGCTGCACGCACCCCAGTCACTTCATTGATTCCTGTCGCGGCGCAGTCTTGACTTGAATTGGACTTGATCGTGTCACAAATTTGTCATTTACAAGGCTCACAATCAGTTTCTACCAAAAAGTAAATGGTCATCAAATTGTCATACTTAGACACAGCGCCCAAAGAGTCTTCGCCGGTTGAGATCGGATCAAAAGCCAATGGTCTGAACTTGGAACTGCTGGATCGCGACCACAGTATCCTCGCCTTCAATGAGCGGGTGCTGTCCTGGGCTTACCGGGAAGAAGTGCCACTGCTGGAGCGTCTGCGCTACCTGTGCATCGTATCGTCCAACCTGGATGAGTTCTTTGAAGTGCGGGCGGAGCCGCATGTGGTGGCGTTTCAGAATTCTGATCTTCAGGGTGCCTACACCGTGGCATCGTTCGAGCGGCTTGCTGCCAGTACGTCCAAGCTCGTGAACCAGCAGTACGCCTTGTACAACGAGGAGATCATGCCAACCCTTGCACAGGCCGGCATTCGCGTGATGTCGCATGGGGAGCGCGATGCGGCGCAGCGCAAATGGGTTCAGCAGTATTTTGAACGCGAGGTGCGGCCACTGCTGATTCCGGTGGGTCTTGACCCAGCGCATCCTTTTCCGCAAGTCGCCAACAAGTCGCTCAATTTCATCGTGCGGCTGGGTAAACCCGATGCATTTGGGCGCGACAACGAAATCGCCATCGTCAAAGTGCCCCGCGTGCTGCCCCGGCTGATTGCCTTGCCATCACGTCTGGGTAGCGGGCAGCGTCTGTTCGTGTCGCTCTCCAGCGTGATCCGGGCGCATCTGGCCGATCTGTTTGCGGGCCGTGAAATGGGGCAGTTCTCACAGTTCAGGGTGACGCGGCACTCCGACTTGGCGGTGGATGAGGAGGACGTCAAGAACCTTCGAACCGCCTTGCGCAAGGGCTTGCAGTTGCGCCATTACGGCGAGGCGGTGCGCATCGAAGTGTCGGCAGGTTGTTCTGACTTTTTGGCGGAGTACTTGCTCAAAGAGTTTGATCTGCCAGCCTTGGCCTTGTACCGCGTGCATGGCCCCGTGAACCTGGCCCGCATGGCGCAACTGATCGACCTGGTGAATGACCCGGCCTTGTGTTTTGCGCCGTTTCAGCCTTCCACACCCAGCCACTGGGTCGCCAACCTGTCCATTTTTGACCAGCTTAAGCAGCGTGACATCCTGATTCACCAACCGTTTGAGAGCTTTGATGGCGTACTCGCCTTTCTGCGCGCAGGTGTGAGCGACCCCAACGTGCTGGCCATCAAGCAGACCATTTACCGCACCGGCCCCGATTCCACTTTGATGGACCTGCTGCGCGAGGCAGTGCGTCGCGGCAAGGAGGTGACGGTGGTGGTGGAGCTTAAAGCCCGCTTTGATGAAGAGGCCAATATCAACTGGGCCGAGATGCTCGAATCGATTGGCGCACAGGTGCTGTATGGCGTGGTGGGCTTGAAAACACACGCCAAGATGATGCTGCTGACGCGCCGCGAGGGCAAGCAGCTCAAGCGCTATGGTCACCTGTCAACGGGCAACTACAACCCGCGAACGGCGCGCCTGTACACCGATTTCAGCCATCTCACGGCCGACCCCGATCTCACCCAGGACATGGAACACGTCTTCGTGCACCTGGCCAGCCAAAACCGTCTGCCCCGGCTCAAAGACATGTGGATGGCCCCGTTTGACCTGCATCGCAAGCTGATTGCGAAGATAGAGTCATTGGGCAAAGCGGCGCAGGCGGGTGAAGCCACCCGAATCGTCGCCAAAATGAATGCGTTGACTGACGAAGCGCTGGTGCGCGCGCTGATCAAGGCGGGCCAGCAAGGCGTAAAGATTGACCTGATCGTGCGCGGGGCCTGCACGCTGCCAGCGGGCATCGTGGGCGTGACGGACAACATCAAGGTGCGCTCGGTGATTGGTCGGTTTTTGGAGCATTCGCGCGTGTTCTATTTCCGCCACGCGGAGGATGAGGCGCTTTACCTGGCCAGTGCCGACTGGATGAACCGCAACATGATGCGCCGGGTGGAGTTGGCCTGGCCTGTGAAAGACCCTGGCTTGCGCCAGCGGATTGTGGATGAGTGCCTGGTCGCGTACTTGCAGGACAGCGTGGACAGCTGGAACTTGCGCCCGGACGGGACCTACGAGCAGGCGAGCGCAGGCAAGCGCGGCAAACTCGTCAGTGCTCAGGCGGCGTTGGCTGCGCGCTATGGCGTGGTCGCCGACGCGCCGGTCATCAGCAAGAAGCCACGCGCGTCCCGCAAACAGCCATGAGGTGCCCATGGACCTGATCCTCTGGCGGCACGCCGAAGCGCAAGAGCTGGGCGACGGCCAAGATGACTTGAAGCGCGACCTCACCAGCCGAGGCGAGAAGCAAGCCGCCCGCATGGCGCACTGGCTGGATCGGCAGTTGCCCGATGGTGCGCGCATTCTCGTCAGCCCCTCGCGGCGCACAGAGCAGACGGCGCAGGCGCTTGAGCGTAAGTACAAGATTCGCCCCGAATTGGCGCCTGACGCAACGGTTGCGCAATTGCTGGAGTTGGTGCAGTGGCCCGACGCAAAACATCCGGTGGTGGTGGTGGGCCATCAACCCACCCTGGGCCAGACCATCGCCCATTTACTGGGCCTGCCTTTGAGTGAGGTCTCGGTGAAGCGTGGCGCGATCTGGTGGCTGCGCTCGCGTGAGCGGGAAACCGGGGCGCAGACGGTGGTGGTGACGGTTCAGTCGCCCGAGGTGATGTAGTCCTTTGAGGCGGACTACCCGCTTCAGTGATCTGTCAAGTTCAACGACCAGCGCGTCTTCTGCCAAGCGATCACTTCCTCGTTGAGCAAATGTGCGGATTGCGGAAAGCTCAATGCCCAGCCACGCCGCAGGGCCAGTGTGACCTCTTGCGGTTTTGATGCATCGACGATCAGGCGTAGCCCGTCGGTGTCAGGGTCGCGCCGCGCGTGGCACAGGATCACGGCCAGGCGCAGGCACATCAGTTGCAGGATGAAGACCTCGTCGTCAAAGTTCACTTCCAGCTTGCGAAGCTTGCCGCGATGCCCGAGTACCAGTTGGCTCAGGCGATGCAGTTGCGATAGCACCAGGCCCACCACGTCGGCGTTCTCAAGGATGTAGGCACCGTGTTTGTGATAGTCGCTGTGCGAGATCTGGATGCCGATTTCATGCAACTGGGCCGCCCAGTCGAGCTTGCGCAGCCGAGCGTGCCGGTCTGCATCAGATAGCTGTGGCTGGGCCGTTTGCACCTGCGAGAAAAAGTAGGTTGCGACGCGGGCAACGCGGGCGGCTTGCGGCGCATCCACCGCGAAGCGCGTCGCGAGGCGTTTGATCGACGCAGCGGGCAGGTTGGTCTGGTCGTTCTGGTTGCCCATCAGGTCGCAAATGAGGCCGTGACGCAGGCCCCCACTGGCCAACTTGAGGTGGTCAATTTGCAGCAGGTCAAACACCGCACGAAGAATGCTCAAGCCCCCGCCAATGATGGGTCGGCGGTCATCCTTCATGCCTGCAAGGCGCAGGCGATCTGCGCTGTGCGCATCCAGCAGGGTTTGCAGCATCCAGTCCAAGCCCTCCTTGCTCACCGAGCCTGAAGGCCACCCGGCTGCCGTTAAAACGTCGCCCACCGCACCTACCGTGCCTGCCGAGCCGTAGGCCACATCCCAAGTGTCCTTTTGATGCGTGTTGAGCGCTTCATCCAACACTGCTTTGGCGGCGATCTCAGCCATTTGAAACGCATTGGCGGTGAACTGGCCTTGCGGAAAGTAACGTGATGACCACGCGATACTGCCCACACGGTACGACTCCATCACCGTCGGCTCCACGCCCTGGCCCAAGATCAGCTCGGTGGACCGGCCTCCAATGTCCAGCACCAGGCGACGCTCGTTCGAAGGCACCAGCAGTTGCGCCACACCTTGGTAAATCAGCCGGGCTTCCTCACGGCCTGAGATCACATCGATGGGGAAGCCCAGCACCTTGTTGGCCTGACGCAAAAAGTCATCGCGGTTGCGTGCCTCACGCAGCGTTTGCGTGGCCACCGCGCGCACCTCGGTGCTTTTGAAGCCGGCCAGCCGTTCGCCAAAACGGGCTAAGCACTCCAATCCGCGCTGAATTGCGGCGGGGGTGAGGTTGCGGTTCTCATCCAGCCCACCGCCCTGGCGCACCGTCTCTTTCAAGTACTCGCTGCGAAGGTACTGGCCGTGATCTACATGGCCGATTTCAAGGCGGAAACTGTTCGATCCCAAATCGACTGCTGCGAGGCGGGTGGCATTTTGCATGGGCTGTTTGGCAATGACTTGTGGATGCGCGAGAGCATAGCACTGGCACTTTACAAGCTCGAATACCCACAATGTGAATTGACAAAAAAGTAACCTGGAGGTTAATTTATTCAAAAAAACAAGCTGATTTTTCGATAATTATGAGTCTTTTATGCCTCTAGCTCTCGTTTATTATGCGTAGCATGCTATTTAATAAATAGCATTTATGCTTGAAGTGACTGTTGAGCACGCCACCCGTATTCATCTGCTTCATGCCGTGGGATAGCCTCGCGCATTTAAGGGCAGGGCACGTGGCTGCTGCACTTCTTCAATCGTGCGGCGCAGCACCTGCTCAAAGCGCAGCACCACCTGTTCCCAGTCCAGCGCAGCCACCCGTCTGTGCGCGCGCTCGCCCATGTACTGCATCCACTGGCGTTTGCCCATGAGGCTGGCGGCGGTGTCGACAAACGCGGCACCGTTGCCAAAGCGAATCAGCAAACCGTTCTCGCCCGAGGTGATCAACTCCGAGGCCGCGGCGTGGTCGAAGGCCAGGACAGGCAAGCCACTGGCCATGGCTTCCACGGTGACGTTGCCAAAGGTCTCGGTCAAGCTGGGGAAAATGAACAAATCCGCTGAGGCATAGTGCGCTGCCAAGTCCTCACCACGGCGCTGTCCGACAAATACGGCGTAAGGCATGCGTTGCTCCAGTTCAGCGCGGGCCGGGCCATCGCCCACCACCACAAAGCGCGCGCTGGGGCGGCAGGCCTTGATGCTGGAGAAGCTGGCGACCAGCACGTCTAGGTTTTTCTCCGGGGCCAATCTGCCGACATACAGCGCGACAAAGTCATCGTTGGCGGCACCCCACTGGCTGCGCAGGGCCTCACTGCGCCGCTTCGGGCTGAACAGGCGAACATCAACCCCCCGGCTGACCACGCAGAGCCGCAAAAACCCCGATGCCTCAAGCTCTTGCCGCAGGGCCTCCGTCGGTACCATGGTGGCTTGCGTGCGGTTGTGAAACTTGCGCAGATAGCCCATGATGGGCCGCTGTAGCCAGCCCACGCCATAGTGCTTGCTGTAGGCATGAAAGTTGGTGCGAAAGTCAGAGCACACGGGCAGCTTGAGCAGGCGTGCTGCTTGAAGCGCTGACCAGCCCAGTGGCCCCTCGGTAGCGATGTGCACCACGTCAGGCCGCTTATGGCTCCACAGGCTCAGCAGCGCACGCTTGGACGGCAATCCCATGCGCAAGTCCGGGTAGCGGGGAATCGGCAGTCCACGCGTGAAGACTTCGTGAAATCTATCGGTGAGTTGGTCAGCATTTTCCGAATTTTGCCGGGGTCGCACCAGTTGAACTTCGTGATTGCGCGCCGCAATGCCGTTCACGATGCGCGCCATGGTCAGCGCTACGCCATTGACTTCGGGCGGATAGGTTTCGGTCACGAACGCCACGCGCATCGAGCGCACGGGCGGTGCGAAGTGATCTACGGTGAAATCGGGCTCAGCGGCGACGGGCGGAATGTTTGTCATTTCAGGATACTGACACGCCATCAAGTCGATTGCATGACGGTTTACGACGCACCTGATTGAGGTTCATCGTCACGTTACTTTCACACGTCTGCGTCACGATCAGGTCACGCTAACTTTTATAGCGCATCTGTGAACTTGTGAGGAGAACCATGAAAAAAATCCTGGAAGAACTTGCCATACAGCGCTGGGACGACCATCGCTTTTATCACCACAGCCGCATTAACCAGAGTTTGCATCTGGTGAGCGCTCTGAGTTTTGTAGTGGCTTATGGCCTGCTGCTAGTTGACCCGGCCTGGTCGGCGATTCTCGCGTGGTGTGTTTCGATGATCAGCCGCCAGGCCGGGCATTTTTTCTTTGAGCCGCGCGGTTACGACCATGTCAATAAAGTGAGCGATGCGCACAAAGAGCAGATCAAGGTTGGCTACAACATTCAGCGCAAGATCGTGCTGATGAGCGCTTGGGCGCTGATTCCCGCCATTCTCTGGGGCACGCCGTCTCTGTTCAGCATGATTGACCCCGCTGCCAACTTCTCGGAATTTCTTCATGACGTGGGTATCGGCTGGTTGGCACTCGGTGTGACGGGCCTACTTTTCAGGGTGGTGCAGCTCTGGATCGAGCAAAGTTTGGTGACGGGCCTGGTCTGGGCGATGAAAATCTTGACCGACCCATTTCACGACATCCTGCTCTACTACCGCGCACCGCTCTACCTGATGCGCGGCGAGTTGATCGACCCGATGCTTCACGTGCGACGGCGCTGACGTTCAGTTCTCGCCATCACATGTGAAATCGCTGGTGGATGAACTCGCGAAGAATACCCCGGCGGATGGACTTGTTGGTCAACGCCAGGTCTTCCCACCACCAGCCGTCATGCAGCATGTCTTGCGCTGCGGCAACGAATTTCTCGATCACCGCGTTGAAGTCTTCCTCGGTGTAATTCAAGCTGAACACCAAGCGGCCACTGCCCACCCAGCTCAGCGCCAGGCCGTGCGCGCGCAAGTAGTACTGCAACATCCAGTTGTAACGCGACGGCCGCTTGTAAAGCACCGTCCAGATGCTGGACAGATGAGCGACTCGCACGGGCACGCCTGCCTCTGCCAGCGCAGCGTTGAAGCGGCTGGCGCGGTCGTTCCACAGTTCGTCCAGCCCCTCATAAAGATGCTGAACCTCGCAGCTTTCCAGCCGGTCCAAGAATGCTTTCATCGCACCCATCACATAAGGGTGCGCATTGAACGTCCCGCGCGCGAAGCAGATATTCGCTGGCCGCTCGGCGTGAAAGCGTTTCATCAGATCAGCCTTCCCGCACAGCACGCCCACGGGCAAGCCGCCGCCCAAGGTCTTGCCATAGGTCACCATGTCAGCCTTGATGTTGAAATATTCCTGCGCACCGCCTGGGGCCAGCCGAAAGCCGACAAAAATCTCGTCCAAGATCAGCACAATGCCGCGCTCGGTGCACACCGCACGCAGATGCTGCAGCCACTGCGCATAGGCGGCGCGGTCAACACCCGCCCTTCGCGAGCTGTCGACCAGCGTGCCATCACCCGGTGCCCCCGAATTGGGATGCAGGGCTTGCAGCGGGTTGACAAGCACACAGGCCACGTCTCGCCGCGTGCGCAGCACACGCAGGCTGCGCGCATCCATGTCTTTGAGCGTGTAGGTTTGGCGCGCGGGCAGCGGGTTGCCGGGGCCGGGCTGCACATCGTCCCACCAGCCGTGGTAAGCACCGCAGAACCGCACGATGTGATTGCGACCCGTGTGAAAGCGCGCCAGCCGCACCGCCTGCATAACGGCCTCGGTGCCCGACATGTGGAACGAGACTTCATCCAACCCCGAGATGCGTTGAAGCCGCTGCACGTTTTCCAACACGCACGGGTGGTACGAGCCCAGCACGGGCCCCAGCTCGCCAGCAGTTTTCACAGCTTCGTCGATGCACGCCTTGTAGAAGTCTTGGCCGAACAGGTTGACGCCGTACGAGCCCGTGAGATCATGAAATTGGTTGCCGTCAAGGTCTTCCAGCGTCACGCCGCTGGAGGCACGCACGAAGCTGGCGCTCTTGAGCCGGGTGCGCAGGTAGGGACTGTATTGAAACGGCACGCGGTAGGCGCTGGTGAACTGCAAGTCAGAGATACCGAGCTTGGCCGCTTCGGTCATCGCGACGCTTTTGGGGTAGCGGGTGTCGAAGATGGCTTCAAGCCGATTCAATCCAGCTCTGCGCTTTTCAATGATTGCGGGCACGGCACCGTCCGACGAAAAGAATGCGTCCTCATCGTAGGCGTAACCCGGAATCAACCCCGCCACGCGCTTGGCCATGCGGGCGTGGCCCGCGAGCGAGCGGTGCTTGGCGCGCGACAGTTCGAGGCGGCGCTTCGCGGGTGGCACGGTCAACGCCAGGAAGCCCATGGCCAGTGCGCTGAAAACCCAAGTCTCGTCCATATGAATTGCCTGTGATTGAACTGCCCTTCTTATAACCAACCACTTTGACAAAACCGTGAACACTCAATCCCTGCGTCAATTTTTCCAAAATGAGGATCTCAACTTCCTGCTCACCAACCGCATCCCGCGTCAATTCGTTACCCGGGCGATGGGCTGGTTCAGCCAGATCAGGAGCCCGCTGTTAACGCGGCTTTCCATCGCGATATGGCGGCTGTTTACTGACCTGGATTTGAGCGATGCCAAGAAGCAGCGTTTTGACAGCCTGCACGACTGCTTTACGCGCGAGCTGCGAGCCGGTGCGCGCGTGGTCGATACCCGCCCCGGCATTCTGGCCAGCCCCAGCGACGCAATTGTGGGGGCCTGCGGGGCGGTGGTGGCGGGGCAAGTCTTTCAAGCCAAGGGTTTCCCGTATCTGCTGGGCGATCTTTTTGGCCCGAGTCAAGATATTGCTCCGTTTCGTGATGGTGTTTACGTCACCCTGCGGCTCACCTCCAGCATGTACCACCGCTTTCACGCGCCGCAAGACTGCAAGGCCGAGCATCTGACCTACATCAGTGGCGACACCTGGAACGTCAACCCCATAGCGCTGGCGCGGGTGCAGCGGCTGTTTTGCAAAAACGAACGTGCGGTGTTGCGCCTTCGTCTGGCGCAGGGCGATCACGCCATCGCACTGGTGCCTGTGGCAGCGATTTTGGTGGCGAGTATCCGCCTGCACTTTCTCAATGTGCTGCTGCATATGAAATACCGGGGCGCGAATGAAATTGCGTGCAACGCCGAGTTCAAAAAGGGCCAGGAGATGGGCTGGTTTCAACATGGCTCGACATCATCGTGTTTGCACCCAAGGGCTTTGCGCTGGCCCAAGGGATTAAGGCGGGGCAGCCGATCAAGATGGGCCAGGCGCTGATGCAGATGCCGAAGTGACGTGATTCGCAACGCCAGCGTAGTCATCAAAAATTCGCACAGGCTTCACGGCAACGTCACGCGGCTGGAACACATTGCGAGGGGACAACACACAAAGGAGTCCTCATGAAAGTCAGCGTCTTTGGTGCAGGGTACGTCGGGCTGGTGACAGCCGCTTGCCTGGCGGAAATGGGCAACAGTGTGGTGTGCGTGGACATCCACGAAGAACGGGTGAATGCGCTGAACCGGGGTGAAGTGCCGATCCATGAACCGGGCTTGACTGAGCTGGTGGTTCGCAACCAGCAGGGGTCGCGGCTTTCTTTCACGCTGGACGCGAGCGCGGCTGTCGCGCATGCCACGATCATCTTTATTGCTGTGGGAACTCCCGCCAATGAGGACGGCTCGGCCGATGTCGAGCATGTGCTGGCCGCAGCCCGCACGATTGGACAGTGCATGCAGGACTACAAAGTGGTGGTCAACAAAAGCACAGTGCCGGTGGGCACGGCAGACCGGGTTCGCTCGTCGATTGCTGCCGGGCTGTTCAAGCGCAGCACGGTGTTGCCGTTCGCCGTCGTGTCCAACCCCGAGTTTCTCAAAGAGGGGGCGGCGATCAGCGATTTTATGAGCCCCGACCGCGTCATCATCGGCTCCAATGACGACCAGGCAACCCTGCTCATGCGAGCGTTGTACGCCCCGTTCCTGCGCAACCGGGATCGAATTTTGATCATGGATTTGGCCAGCGCCGAACTGTCAAAGTATGTTGCCAACGCCATGCTCGCCACGCGCATCAGCTTCATGAACGAGATGGCGTTGTTGGCCGAGCGAGTGGGTGCTGACATCGAGCAGGTGCGCCTGGGCATCGGCAGTGACCCGCGCATCGGCACGCACTTTCTGTACGCCGGCTGCGGCTGGGGCGGCTCGTGTTTTCCGAAGGATGTGACGGCGCTGGCCAAAATGGGCGAAGACGCGGGCCGTCCTTTGTCGATCATTGATGCCGTGCGCAGCGTCAATGACGCGCAGCGCAGGCTGCTGGTGGATCGCGTGGTGCAACGCTTTGGAGCGGATTTGCGGGGCTTGAGCTTCGGCGTGTGGGGCCTGGCCTTTAAGCCGGGTACGGACGATTTGCGCGAGGCCCCCAGCCTGGTCATCATTGACGAGCTGCTGCGCCTGGGTGCGAAGGTGCAGGCGTTTGACCCGGTGGCGATGCCCAAGCTCAAAAGCCTGTGGGGCGAGCGCGCGGGTTTCTCGATGACGCAAAGCCCGATGCAGGCTGCCCAGGATGTGTCGGCCTTGCTGGTGGTGACGGAATGGCGCGAATTTCGCAGCCCGGATTTCGCCGAACTGCGCGCTGTTATGAGAGAGCCGATCATCATCGATGGGCGCAACCTGTTTGACCCCGTGTTGATGCAAGAGGCTGGCTTTGAGTATGTCGGCGTAGGTCGCGGCAAGCTGTTGGCTCAACGCCAGCCGTCCGCCTGGGCGGTGCGCGAGCTGGAAGCGGCTTGACAAA
>JANOTO010000481.1:0-3752 GCA_031416395.1 Rhodoferax sp.
ATTGGCGACCCCGCGCAGGGGGTGATCCGACAATCCATGCACTAGCACCACAAAGATGCCGGCGGCGGCGGGCTTCCAGTGCGAGAAGCGCTGATTCAAGGTGCGAAAACCCAGCGTGCGGCCCAGTTTGCGGCCATGCACGACGTGGCCCGAGATGCGATAGGGCCGGCCCAGCAGGCGCGCAGCGTCCGCCATACGGCCTTCAGTCAAGGCTTTGCGCACGGCAGAACTGGAGACGCGCTCGTTATGAACTTCATAGCTGTTCATTCGGGCCACATCAAAGCCCTGGGCATCGCCGGCTGTATCCAACATGGCGTAGTCGCCCGCGCGTTTTGCGCCAAAGCGAAAGTCGTCGCCGACCAAAATGTATTTAGCACCCAGGCCGTTGATCAACACATCGTCAATAAAACCTTGCGGCGACTTGGCGGAAAGCAGGGCGTTGAACGGCAGCACCACGGCTTGATCAACACCGCAAGTCGACAGATCCAGCAGCTTGTCGCGCAGCGTTCCGATGCGCGTGGGGGCGAGCTCGGGCCGGTGCGCCAGTTGCGCAAAGTAGTCACGCGGATGTGGCTCAAACGTGAGCACACAACTGGGCAGCCCGCGCTGGTGCGCCTCAGCACACAGCAGCGCCAGCATGGCTTGGTGGCCGCGATGCACGCCGTCAAAATTGCCAATCGTCAACGCGCAGGCGGGCGCGATGCCGGGGTGGTGGAAGCCCCGAAAAACTCTCATGCCATTCCTTTGCGCGGGGGATTCATGTCAGATTATGGTTTTGATAGCTAAAGGGCGATTTTCTGCAAAGCCCTGTGAACTTAATTGTCACAAAAACAAGGTATATTGTGGCTGATGCGGTGAAGCGAATGACGAGCCTTGCCGTGACGTGACAAATACATCCCAGTCAACTTGAATGGAGGCGTGTTTTGAAGGTATTGAAGCTGTCAGCGCAAGGGTTGCCTCAATCGTGGATTTCGCTCGAACAGGCGGTGATCCACTACGCCGCCGAGGAAGTGCGCTGGGAGTCTGGCGGCGAAGTCGCGGTGTTTCACGGCGGCTATAACGCTGTCACGGGCAACCAGTCGATCATCACCGTCAACAGCATCATTGGCACCAAGGGCGTGCCGGCCATCAACCCGTTCAACCTACGTCCTGGCCTGACCAACAGCAAACTTTTCGCGCGCGATCGCAACGTCTGCGCCTACTGCGGCAACCATTTCGTCGAAGAAGATTTAACGCGCGAGCACATCATCCCGTTCGCGCAAAACGGCATTGACAAGTGGATGAACGTTGTCACCGCCTGCCGCCCCTGCAACCACCGCAAGAGCCACCGCACCCCCGAGCAAGCCAAGATGCCGCTTTTGTACGCCCCCTACGTGCCCAGCCTGTGGGAAGACTTCATCCTGCGCAACCGGCGCATTCTGGCCGATCAGATGGAGTTTTTGATGGCGCACGTGCCCAAGTCGTCTCGATTGCTGATTTGAGGCTTTTGGACCAAAAAATTAACCTGGAGGTTAGTTTTTAGATTAAATCAGTGTTTTTGGGCTATTTTATGAATGAAATACGCCTCTAGCTCTCGGATAAAACGCATAGATAGCTACTTATTTAGTAGCATATCCCTGTCGGAGCGGGATCATGCTGACGGCGCACACAGCTCCGCGGGTGTCCCCCGCGCGGCCTACGGCCGACGCTCCTCCTTTACCCCGCTGCGCTGAGTGCGCCATCGACCTGATCCTGTAAGCGCTGTAGGTGCCCCTGCCTCGTCGGCGCGCCCACCAATGAATTCGGTATTCCAGGACCGATCTCAGGAGTGCATCAAGCAAACACCCCAGCCGTCTCCTGCATCCGATCCGACACCTCACCCAAGTGATGCAGCGTGTCCCCAAAAGTCATTTCCAACTGGGTGAGGCGTTTGAAGTAATGGCTGATGGCGTATTCATCGGTTACCCCATTGCCACCGTGCAGTTGAATCGCCTGCTGGCCGACGAAGCGCATCGAGTTGCCCAATTGGTATTTGGCGCGGGCCATCGCGGCGCGGCGCTCGGGCGCGGGGGCGTTGAGTTTGAGCGATGCGTAATAGCTCATTGAGCGGGCCAGTTCGAGCTGCATTTTCATGTCGGCCGCGCGGTGCCGAAGGGCCTGAAAGCTGCCGACGGTCACGCCAAACTGCTTGCGGATGTTGACGTACTCTGCGGTCATCTCCAGAGATTTTTCCATCACGCCCACGGCCTCGGCGCAGGTGGCAGCGATGCCGATGTCGATGGCGTGCTCTAGCGCGGTCAAACCATCCAGTGTGATCAACGTGGCGGGGGCATCTTGCAGCTTGAGCTCTGCCGCGCGGCCACCGTCCTGCGTGCCGTAGCCGCGCGTGGTCACACCGTTTGCGCTACGTTCAACGAGGAAGAGGGCGATCTTGCCGTTGGCGACGGCGGGCACGAGGAAGGCATCGGCCATATCCCCTGCGGGCACGATGCTTTTTGACGCGGTGACCGTCCACGCGTTTCCGGTTTGTAGGGCCTTGGCTTGGCAGACATCCAAGTTGTAGCGTGCAGCGCGCTCTTGGTAGGCGAGCACGACGAAAGCCTCGCCGGTAGCGATTTTGGGCAACCAAGCCTTTTTCACGATGTCGTCTGCATAGCCCGAAATCACGCCGCCTGCGATCAGGCTTTGCGACAACGGCTCCAGCACGATGCCGCGCCCCAGCTCTTCCATCACCACCATGCCTTCGACCGGGCCCATCCCCAAGCCGTCGTGCGTATCAGCGATGTAAAGGCCAGTTAAGCCTAGCTCGGCCAGCTCGCCATAAGCTTCGCGAGAGAAGCCGCCCGCCTTGTCGATGTTGCGGCGCCGCTCAAACGCGTAACCCTTGTCAACCCATTTGCGCACCGCGTCGCGCAGTTGTTCTTGGTCTTCTGAAAAATCGAAGTTCATGATGTTGTTTATCCCAAAACGGTTTGAGCGACGATGTTTCTTTGGACTTCATTCGAGCCACCGTAAATCGTCGTCTTGCGCATGTTGAAGTAAGTGGACGCTAGCGGCGCGCAATAGAGCGCACCCACCGCATCACCCTGCCAGCCCGCCTCCATCGCCTCATGAATCAAGGGCAGGGAATAAGGCCCAGCGGCGAGCATCATCAACTCGCTGTAGCGCTGCTGGATTTCGCTACCGCGAATTTTGAGCAAGCCCGCCACGTCGAGCGACTGCTTTCCAGTTTTTTCGGCTGACAGCACGCGCAGAACCATCATCTCCAACGCCACCACGTCCACGTCGAGCTTGGCGATCTCGTCGCGGAAACGAAAATCGTTGTACATGCCCTCGGCCTTGGCGATACGTTTCAGTCGCTCCAGTTCTCGTTTGGTACGGTTGACATCGGCGATGTTGGTGCGCTCGTGACCGAGCAGGTATTTGGCATACGTCCAGCCCTTGTTTTCTTCGCCGACGAGGTTCTCGGCGGGCACCTCTACGTTGTCAAACCAAACCTCGTTCACCTCGACGCTACCATCCAGCAGCTTGATGGGGCGCACGCTCACGCCTTTGGACTTCATGTCGATCAGCAAAAAGCTGATGCCGGTTTGTGGCTTGCCATCGCTGTTGGTGCGCACCAGGCAGAAAATCCACTCACCAAATTGCCCCAGCGTGGTCCAGGTTTTTTGGCCGTTGACGATGAATTTGTCACCTTGTCGTTCCGCCTTGGTTTTGAGCGAGGCCAAATCTGAGCCCGCGCCCGGCTCGCTGTAGCCCTGGCTCCACCAGAC
>JANOTO010000482.1:0-1883 GCA_031416395.1 Rhodoferax sp.
TGCTCCTGCACCACCGCCGCCACGGCAGCGCGGTAGCTGTCCAGAAACTCCCGCAAGTCCTCCGGGTCAACGCGCATGGACAAGGCGGTGGAGCCCACCAGGTCGCAGAACACCACCGTGATCTGCCTTCGTTGCACGCCCAATGGGGTGGGTGCGGCGGTGGGAGCCGCGCTGGCTGGTGCGACGACCTCGCCCCCCAGCGGCATGGGTGCGGATGGCACAGGCGTTGAAGGCTGATTGGGCGCGGCTGCGACCGGGCCATTGAGCGCCGCAATCGCATCAAGCAGGCGCCGCCGGTGGCCGACTGAGGTGACACCGATGTCCCGCAAATCATCCGAAGTGAGCGACGGCAGCACCGCTGCGTCCACATCGTTTGCTTCAAACGCCTGAACGTAGACCCCCAGCCCCAACGACTCCAGCCAGACACGCATGTCCATGTCGCGCCCTACGCCGCCGCCAGGGTGTCGTAGGCGATGGGCCGATCCAGTGCTGTCTGCAAGAAATCAGGCAGGATGATCCTGGGGCCAACGCCGGCAAAAGGCGGCATCAGGGGGCAGACCTGTTGCGCAAACATGAACGCCATGGTTTTGTCGTATTTGCACTTGACGGCGTACAGGCCAGCTTGGGCATCGCCCCAGTAGGCTTGGGCGTAGTGGGGTTCGCCCAGGCGCGGATAGTTTTGGTAGGCCCGGCCGTTGCTCAGTGGATCGACCAGCGCTATCCACCCTTCGAGGAATTGTTGGGCTGCACCGCGCTGCGATGCCTCCAGCCAGAAGACATCCAGCACGGTGTTGAACAGCACATCGCGGTGGACAAACGCGCTTTTGTCGGCGGGGTAGGCATTGATCGCCCCGCCATAACACTCCAGGTAAGCATACGAATACGGGTTGGGCGAACTCTTGAAGTAGTCCAGCAGTGCGTGCCACTCGGCGCTGGTCAGCGGGCGCGCCACGTACCTCGATACCTTGTCTTCATGGGGCACTGAGTTGGGCGGAAAGAATGGCATCGAATACGGCTTGTTCAGCAGATCGACGTTCAGCGTGTCATAGCTGGCGGTCTCGGTCCATTGCGTGATGGCCCCTGGCAGGGCGCAAAGCGGGGCGATAGCGGCTTGCCCGTTGACGGCGTTGCCAACATACAGGCCGCGGATCATCAGGTACGGCAGCGTCTGTGCATCGGGCGCTGCGCCCGCAGCCGTGCCCGGTTGAAAGCAAAGCGACACCTGGATATTCATCAGCGGGTTTGTGTTGGCACCCAGATAGTTCGACTGGAAAAACATCAGTGCGTTGGTAGCGTAGGCGGTATCCCGCGCGCCGGCCAGTGGCCAGATGACCGCCCATCCGAACACCAGGCCCAATGGCCGCAACTTGTAGCGCACGCTCAGCAGCACGCCGAAGTTGCCGCCCGTGCCGCCGCGCATGGCCCACCACAGGTCGCTGTTGACGGTCTCGCTGGCGGTGACAATTTGCCCGCTGGCCAGCATCACCCGCATGTCGATGACGTTGTCGCAATTCATGCCAAATGTCACCGAGGTAAAACCGTAGCCGCCGCCCTGCACAAAGCCACCCACGCAGACATCTTCACACTCTCCCGCAGGCACATGCAGCCCGTAGGGGCGCAGCGTGTCATACAGCTTTTTGAACGGGCAACCGCAGCCCACCGTGGCCGTGAGGGCGGCGCTGTCCACGGTGCAGTTGTCAAGGTGGCTGACATCCAGCAGGATGCCCCGCCCGGAGGAAAAACCGGCGGTGCAATGGCCGCCTGATCGCACCTGGAAGCCTATCGGGGTCGCCTGCGCAAACTGCAAAACCTGCGCAACATCAAGGTCTGATTCGCAGTAAACGATTGCCACCGGATACGAGTCGAACACCGGATTGAACAGC
>JANOTO010000483.1:0-10867 GCA_031416395.1 Rhodoferax sp.
GGCTACAGGCTGGGGCGCGACTGGGAGGCGATCCCCGTCAACATTGGCACGGGCGAGCAGTTCCAGCCAGAGTTTTTGAAGATCAGCCCCAACAACAAGATCCCCGCGCTGGTCGACCCAAACGGGCCGGACGGCAAGCCGATCTCGGTGTTTGAGTCGGGGGCCATCCTGATCTATCTGGCGGGCAAAACAGGCAAGTTCATGCCGAAGTCAGATCGCCAGAAATACGACGTTTTGCAATGGCTGATGTTCCAGATGGGCGGCGTGGGGCCGATGTTGGGGCAAAACCACCATTTCCGCCTGTATGCGCCTGAGAAGATTGAATACGCCATCAACCGCTACACCAACGAAGCCAAACGCATCTATGGCGTGATTGACAAGCAGCTATCGACCCACATGTTTATCGCGGGCAACCGGTACAGCGTTGCCGACATTGCCATCTTCCCGTGGCTGCGCAATTGGGCCAACCAGGGCATCGTGCTTGACGACTACCCGCATCTGAAAGCCTGGTTCACCAAGATCGCCGAGCGCCCCGCCGTGCAGCGCGGCGTGCAGGTGCTGGCAGACCTGCGCAAGCCGATCACCGATGACAAATCGCGGGAAATGCTGTTTGGAAAAGCCCAGTATCAGAAACGGTGACTGGGCGCTGATTGACGGGACGACCAGCCCTTAGTGCAAATGACGCGGCTTGCGTCCACCGCCGTGGCCTGGCCCACCTGAGCCGCCTTGGCCACCCTGTCCACCAGAACCACGCGGTGGGCGACCCAGCTCCAGCGAGGTCACCAGCGAGTCGAAGCGCTGCGCAAAGAGTTTGTCCACCTCGGCCACAACGCCTGAAAGCTCAGCCCCATCAAAGTGGCGCTCCATCAGGCTGATCATGTCTTGCACCAGCAGGTCACGCTGTACCTGCATGATGGAGGCGGGGTTGGGGCCAACGAATAGCATGATGAAGTCGTCGCGCGACTCTTCGTCATCGTCTTCCTCGTCGTCTTCGTCAAAATCGGTGTCGTAGAAGGTGACTTCAATCGTTGCGCCAGTCTCGCTGATCTCGTTGAGGCTCATGCACATTTCATCGAGCGCCTGGCGGAAGTCCTCGTCGCCCGCCACCGTCCAGCACAGTTGCAGAAGGTGATCCTTCGCGTCGAACCGGATGCCCGGCTCGTCTTCATAGGCACTGTTTGCACCATCGACCAAGGAGCGCGCACCCGCATACTTCCAGATCGGCTTGAGCGCCTCTTGTACTTGGTCAAAACTCACATCCGCACGCAGCGGCACCTGGCCGTGCACGTGGATCTCAAAGGGGTTGTTTAGACGGGCCATTTTGCGTAGTGTAGCGCCCATTACGCCAATTATTGGGCCAATTAAAAAGGCCTGAACCGCAAGAGTTCAGGCCTTGGCATTCTGGTGGGATGTGCGGGGGTCGAACCCACGACAAACGGATTAAAAGTCCGCTGCTCTACCAACTGAGCTAACATCCCCTCAAGGCACCGCACCATTTAGCGCTGCGCCTGATGCAACAGGGTTTTCACCTTGCTGCAAAGCCTTAAATTATAACGTTAATTTTCTGGCTTCGACGCAGGGCCATTCGAAATTTTATCCAGCACCCAGCCGGCGGCACAGTGGCCAAACGTCGCCGTGACACTCACCACCGAACCATAGCCGTGGCAATTGAGCGTTCCGTCCTGCGCGGCATCCTGCCCGGACGTATCCAACTGCGCGGGCTGCATCACCGCCTCTCGGCTGAAAACACAGGCAATGGCAATGCGCTTGCCCCCATTTGGCGCACCTCGCGGGGCACCGTGCTCCTTGCGCAGGCGCGTGCGAACCTGGGCCAAGAGCGGGTCATGCGTGGCAGCACTTAGATCGTCAATGTCAACAAGATGCGCGTGGCGCTTGCCGCCCGCAGCACCGACTGATATGAACAACGCCTTCGATTGACGAGCCCACGCAGCCAGGGCCACTTTGGCGCGGACTTGGTCGCAGGCATCGATTACGGCGTCTGCGTCCTTGGGCAGCAATTGAAGCCAGTTGTCGGCATCAACAAACTCCTCCACGCACGCGACCTTGCACTGCGGGTTGATCTGCGCGATGCGCTCCTGCATCGCCATGACTTTGGCCTGGCCCAGGGTGCTATCCAGCGCATGCACTTGGCGGTTGATGTTGGATTCGGAGACATGGTCTAAATCAATCAGCGTCAGCCGCCCTACGCCGCTGCGCGCAAGCGCCTCAGCTGCCCACGAGCCTACACCACCCACGCCCACCACCACGGCGTGCGCAGTGCGGATACGCGCCGCACCAGCGGCTCCGTACAGGCGCGCGAGCCCCCCAAAGCGGCGCTCCAAATCCGGGACGACCTCATTCGGCACGTTCGAGCCGCCACATTTGGTACTTCAACGCCAGCACGGCACCGCCGATGATCCCAGCCACGGCCACAAAGCTATTCGCGCTCAGTGTTGAGATGCCACTCAAGCCTTGTCCCACCGTGCAGCCCATGGCTGTCACCCCACCCACTCCCATCAGGATCGCACCGACCAAATGGTTGCCCACATCTTCCACGCTGCCAAAGCCCTCCCAGCGGAAGGTTCGTGTGACGACGGCGCATAGCGCTGACCCCACGACCACCCCGACCACGCTGACCACGCCCATCGTCAAGACTTTGCTTTTGTCGCTGAAGAACATCAGCCAGTCCAGTGTGTAGGCCATCGGCGCAACGAAACTCAGAGCCTCTGCACGGCCCGAGTTGGTCGCCAAAAACGCTTCTTGCAGCGTTTCGGGATGCTCGGCCACGTAGCCCAGGCCACCGCTGACCCACCACATGGCCGCAATCACGAGTCCAAGCCCCAAGCCTGCGAGCAGATTTTCGGCATTGACAAAGCCTTTTTTGAGAACAGCCCACAACGCCAGCGCTCCACCCATGACCACACCCACAATGAGCAAGGCCAGCGCGGGCTTCACACCCGCCCCCGTTGCCGCCCATTGCCACAAGCTCACACCGCCCGGCATGTCGATGGCCACGCGATCTACAGTGGCGACCCGCAGCACTGCGGTAATGCCTTTGAGCGTCGCAAACGCAGCGACGCCCATCACAAAAAACACCACCAGCGATTTCAAGCTTCCGCCACCGACGCGCACCAGCGTTTTGCTGCCACAGCCTGATGCCAGTACCATGCCAAAACCGAACAGCGCACCACCGAGCACGGCTGACAGCACGATCCAGCGGGTTGTGGCGTGCATGGTTTTGCTGGGGTCGATCAACCCCAGGTAGCCCAGCGTGGCAAAGCCGATCATCGCCACGCCAATCGCTAACGCCCATTGGCGCATGCGCGTCCAGTCGCCCATGTTGACGATGTCGCTGACGGCACCCATGGTGCAGAAGTGCGTGCGCTGGGCAATCACACCAAAAACTGCCGATAGGAGGAAAGCGGCCCAAAGCACTTGCGTGTTGAGTCCGGCTAGTTCAGAAATTTGCATGCCCCGATTTTACGGGGCTGATTTAGCACCGCAATGAGATCACTTCAAACGCGCCAACCGATCTTTGCCGGCCACAGCCGCTTCAGACTGCGGATACGCCTTGATCAAGTCTTCCAGCGTTTTGCGGGCAGCGCGGGTATCTTTGAGCTCGATCTGGCAGTTGGCGATGGACAACACCGCCTCGGGAGCGCGCATGTGGTCAGGGGACAGTGCAAGCAGTGAGCGAAAGTTGGTGATGGCCTCTTTGTAGTCGCGCGTTGCATACTGCGCATTGCCCAGCCAAAAGAGACTCGATGGGCCATAGCCACTTTGCGGATTGCGTTTGAGAAAATCCACAAACGCCGCCTGCGCAGCTGCAAACTCGCCTTTGCGAAACACCGCCAGGGCCGCATCAAAATCACGTTTCTCGTTGGGCTCGGCCAGAAACTCTTTGCCATCCACCGCCACCTTGATCGGCTCGAACTTGCGCAGGCGCTCGTCGACCACCTGGGTTGCATCTTTTTGCTGGCGTTGTAATTCAGCCACCTGGCGTTGCAATTCGGCCATCGGGCGCTGCTGCTCAGACAGTGCGCGCGTAAGCTGCTCCATCTGTCCGGTCTGGCGCGCCATGTCCGCCTTCAGTGACTCAATCGCGTTGAGCAGATCCAGCAGACTGCGTTGCAGCCGCGCTGTTTCGTCAGCCTGCCGCTGGTTCAGTTCCGCCTGCTTTTTCTCGGACGATTCAAACTTCTGGCGCAACTCCAGAATCGCCTTGCGCGCCTCGTCATCGTCGAACAGACCGGCGTGCGCGAAGGTCAGGAAGTTGCAAGCCAAGAGCGCAACGCTCAGGGCGCGCAAAAATTTAAATGTCATGTCAGGCCAACGATTTCCAGTTAACAGGAATTAGCGGTAATTGATTTCAGCCCGGCGATTCTTGGCAAACGCGGTCTCATCGGCACCGGTGGCCGCTGGCTTCTCCTTGCCATAGCTCACCGCTTCAATCTGCGCATCCGGCCCACCCAGCAGGCCGATGGCGCGGCGCACGGCCTCAGAGCGCTTTTGGCCCAGTGCAAGGTTGTACTCGCGCCCGCCGCGCTCGTCGGTATGGCCCTCAATCGCCACCTTGCGGTTTTTGTCAGCTTTCAAATAGCGCGCATGGGCTTCCACCACGGACTGAAACTCTGGCTTGACGACAAAGCTGTCGTAATCAAAATAAATCACGCGTGCACCCGCGCCACCGACCTCGTCTTGCCTGCCTTTGTTGATGTCCAGCGTGGTGACCTTGCTTTCTGTGACCACCTTACTGTCGCCCGCCGTTTTGCTGTCGCCCGGGGTCACTTTTGTGCCCGTCATGTCCGTCACGGGAACATCATCCAGCTTGACTGACGAGCCGCATGCCGACAGCAATGCGACCGCTGCTGCTACTGTTAATACCGCAAAAATTTGTTTCATAGATTCACTCCCATAAAGGTTGATTCAGCTTCGAAGACAGACTCGAGGACCGCCTACTTCTGGAACGGACCCCAGTCCGGTTCGCGAATATCACCGCCCTGCCCGCCCAGGCGCGCCTTGATTTTCCCGTCGATGGTGGTGGTCATCAAGGCCTCTTTGCCTTGAACCGTGGTGGCGTAGACGATCAGGCGACTGTTGGGCGAAAAGCTCGGGCTCTCATCGGCGGTGGAGTCGGTAATAGCCGTCACCGTGCCCGTCGCAACCTCCATCACATGCAGCTTGAACGCACCGCTGACGCGCGAAATGTAGGCCAACCAACGCCCATCCGGGCTGATGGCGGGTGAAATGTTGTAGCCCCCGGTGAAGGTGACGCGCTCGACATTGCCGCCGCCCGGTGGCATGCGGTAAATCTGCGGTGCGCCGCCCCGGTCACTCACGAAATAGAGGCTCTTGCCATCGGGAGAATAGGCGGGCTCGGTGTCAATGCTGCCGGATTGGGCCAGTCGTTTTGGCTCGCCGCCGTTGGCATCGATGGTGTAGAGCTGTGAGCCGCCCTCGCGGCTCAATGTCACGGCGAGTGTCTTGCTGTCAGGCGACCAGGCCGGCGCGCTGTTGGATCCGCGAAAATTCGCCACCAGGCGGCGCTTGCCACTTGCCACATCGTGCACATAGACGACAGGCTTGCGCGACTCAAACGACACATAGGCTAGCTGCGCGCCATTGGGCGACCAGGCGGGTGAGATGATTGGCTCCGGGCTCGCCAGCGCGGTTTGCGAGTTCTCGCCATCAGAATCGGCCACCCACAGGTTGTAGCGGGTTTGCACTTTGGTGATGTAGGCTATTCGCGTCGAGAAAACGCCTTTGTCACCCGTGAGTTTTTCATACACATAGTCGGCAATGCGGTGCGCTGCCAGCCGCAAATCGCCTTGCGTTACAGCGTAACTCTGGCCGCCCAGGTCTTGACCACGCACCACATCCCACAACCTGAAGCGGACGTCAAAACGGCCATCGGCCAGCTTCGTCACACTGCCGGTCACCAGAGAATCAGCATTCTTTTGTCGCCAGACCGAAACATCAGGTCGGGTGACCTCATCGATGATCGCGCCTGCGTTGTCCACCGCGCGAAACTGCCCGCTGCGCTCCAGGTCGGCCTGGATGATCACCGCCATTTTTTGCGGCGACGCATCATCACCCCGAAACGTGGCGATGCCGATGGGCAACTGCGTCAGGCCCACGCCCGACACTTCGACCTTGAACTGCGCACTGGCCGACGAGGCTAGCAGGTTCAAGGTCATCAACATCACGATACCGAAGACATTTCCGAATACTTTTTTTATCATCAATTCAGGGTTCCAACAATCAATCAACAGTGCTTCACAGCTTAGAAATTATCACATCGTCACCCACACCCTCTTTGACACGCACTTGAGAATAACCCATGGCTGCACGCGTCGGCTTGGAACTTGCCTCAGCGCGCGCACTCACCAGAGCGGCATTGTGTGACTCTTTGTTACGGCTGGCTTCCTTGTGCCAGAGGTGAAAAACCTCCGTTGCGCAAAACCCATTCTTGCGAACCATGCCAGCGTTGTGCAGGCGCAGCACAAAATCTGCGTCTTCATGACCCCAGCCCACATACGACTCATCAAAGCCATCAATAGTTTCAAAATCTTCGCGCCACACCGCCATATTGGCACTGCGGATGCCCTTCCAGTAGAAGTCGGTGCGCAACCGAAGTTGCCAATCAGGCAGACGCAGCAAATGGCCCAGCTTGCTGGCATCGCCACGCAGGCGCGCCTTGAACCAATAGGAGTTCGAGCGCCCATCGACCTGCACCGCGCCGCTCACCACCTGTTGCGTAAGCGCTGGTGACAGCAGCACGCGGCTGCCGTTGATGAAGCAGCCCTTTTGCGCCAGCCGCATGTGCTGGGCGATGAAGTCACGCTCCGGCACGCAATCACCATCCAGCAAGATGATGTAGTCGCCACGCGCCGCCTTCACGCCCCGGTTGCGTACGCGAGAGGCGGTGAAGCCCACATCCGGGTGCCAAACGTGCGTGACATGCAACGCTTTGGCGGCGGCGCAATTGTGGATGGCTTGCTGATGCGCTGCGGTGGAGCCGTCATCTGCAACGACGACTTCGAAATTCGAGTCAGTCTGGCGCGTCAACGCGTCGAGCACCGCCACCAAGGCATCGCTGCGGTTGTAGGTGGTGATGACCACGGATACGCTCGGGGATGGGCTCGGGGATGGAATCATTTTGAACTAGACTACTTGCGGCTTCGCGACCTGTGCTGGCTTGCGAGCCGCCAGATACTAACACCCCCATTTCCAGTCCACATTGAACCCCGTTTCGCCCACCGTGAGCAAGATTTCCGTCTACATCATCGCCTTCAATGAGGCTGAGAAAGTAGCCGCTACGATTCAAAGCGCGCTATGGGCCGATGAAGTGGTGCTGATCGATTCCCACAGCACCGATGGCACGTCAGACATTGCCGCCCGCCTCGGTACCCGGGTGGTGCAGGTGGATTTCAAAGGCTTTGGCGACCTGCGCAACCAGGCGTTGGCCGCCTGCACACATGAGTGGATTTTCAGCCTGGATGCGGACGAGCGCTGCACGCCGCAAGCGCAAGCGGAAATCGTTGCGTTAATCAACAGCCCCGCACCTGCGGATGCATACTGGGTGCCCAGACGCAACTACTTCATGGGCCGCTGGGTCAAGCACTCCGGCTGGTACCCCAACTTCCGCCAGCCCCAGCTCTTCAAAAAAGGCTGCATGCATTACGGTGACGAGGTCGTGCATGAGAGCTACGTTTTGAGCACCACCAAACCGCTGGGCACGCTGAAAAATGCGATATGGCAGTTCCCGTTCAAAAACATGAGCGAGGTGATGCACAAGGCCAATCGCTACTCCTCACTGGGTGCAGAACGCATCGCCCTGAAAAATATCTCGATGGGAAGCGCATTGACGCACGGGATCTGGGCCTTTGTGAAGCACTATGTTTTCAAGCTGGGCTTTCTGGACGGCTGGGCGGGGCTGGTGATTGCGGTTGGTAATTTTGAGGGCACGTTTTACCGCTACGTGAAGGCCATCGAAATTCAAAAAGGCGCGCTTTGGAAGATACCCCCGAAGCCACCCGCGCACAACGCGGACTCACCCGGCGCCTTGAAATGACCTCAGCCGTAATCGTGCCAACCCCTCGCAAAGGCTGGAGCATTCGCCTGGTGGTCGCGTGCGTGGTGGCTTTCTCAGTCAGTCTGTCGATGGCACCGATCAGCATTGCCAAGCTGCTGCTATTCGTTTTTGCGCTGGGTTACTTAGGTCTTGCATACTGGCGTGGAAAGGCAGAGCAACCGTTTGCCGGGCTGTGGACAGCGCCCGTCATCCTGGGCATTTGCGTCGCCTTCTCGTTGAGCCTGTTGTGGACAAGTGCCAGCTTGGCAGACGCCCTCAATGTCCTTGTCAAGCATCTCAAGCTGCTCGAAATTCTGCTGCTCGCTGTGCTGATACGCACAGCGAGAGATGCCCGCATCGCCATCACTGCCTTTGCGCTGGGGCAAGCGATTTTTGTTTTGACGGCTTGGCTGCTGGTGGTAGGCGTGGCCTTACCCTGGGCCAGGATGGGCCAAAACCCCTACGCCGTGTTCTCCAGTTACCTTGATCAGTCCATCATCTTCGCAAGCTCCGCCGCCGTGATTTGGCACCTACACGCTGAACTGGGATGGCCACGCTGGCTGGTTCGTGTTTTTGCGGCTGTCGCGCTGACCATGAGCTTGCTCTTTTTAGAAGGACGCACCGGCTACCTGGTTGCGCTGTCAATGATTGCGCTGATGGTGCTGTGGACAGTTCCCAAACATTGGCGATTGGCGGCATTGCTGGTAGTGCCCACAGCGATGTTGGCAGGACTCTTTTTAAGCTCGGCAACTTTTGGTGGCCGCGTCGTAAAAATCCTGGATGAGGGCCAAGCGTACGCAGCGACGCCAGATGCAAACACGTCGACCGGCTGGCGTTTGAACGCCTGGCACCGCTCGCTGCAAGCCATCGCCGAGCGCCCGCTGCTGGGCCATGGTGTGGGCAGCTTCACCGCCACCGTCAAGCGGCTTGAAGGCCCCACGGCGGACAAAACCTTTGGCACGGGCAACAGCAGCAATCCGCATCAGGAATTCTTGCTATGGGGGGTTGAGCTGGGTGTGCTGGGGCCGATGTTGCTGATCGGCTTGATCATTTGCATCTCCCGCGATACCCGCCACTTTGCCACGCCCGTGGCGCGCAGCATCTTGAGTGTGCTGGTAGCGATGACCATCGCCTGCATGCTCAACTCGGCCTTGTATGACGGCCTGATTGGCGACTTTTTTGTCGTCACGCTGGGCCTGCTGATGGCGTTAGGCATTCGCACACGCGAAGCAGACCTTACACGGCTGAGCCAATGAGCAGTCCGACGATGGGCCTGCTCGCCCGCCTCAAACGCCTGCTGCCCTACTTTGGCGGGCTGCGAGGCACTTGGGCGATTGTTGCACTGGGAGCGATTGTGGGAGCCGCCACTGAGCCCATGATCCCGGCGCTGCTCAAGCCCCTGCTGGATCACGGTTTTGAGCAAGGCGAGCTGGAGATCTGGAAGATTCCCGCTGCGCTCTTGTTGCTGTTTGGCGTGCGCGGCCTGGCGGGCTATATCTCGCAAATCGGCCTGACCAAAATCACCAACCACGGCCTGATGGCGATGCGCCGCGCGATGTTTGACAAAATCCTATCGTCACATCTGAAACTGTTTACCGACCAAAGTTCCAGCGCCCTGTCCAACACGCTGGTGTACGAAGTGCAGACCGGCTCGGTCATGCTGGTCAACTCAATATTGAGCCTGACGCGCAACACCCTCACCCTGCTGGCCCTGACCACGTACCTGTTCTTTCTGAACTGGAAGCTGACCCTGATCGTCGCCGCCATCTTCCCCGCCGTGGCCTGGGTGATGCGCGTGTTGACACGGCGCCTGCACCGCCTGACCAAGGCCAACCAGGATGCGACCGACAGCCTGGCCTACGTGGTCGAAGAAAACGTGCTGGCCCACCGCGATGTGCGACTGCATGGCGCACAGGCTGCGCAGGCCGAGCGCTTCGAGTCTTTAAGCGACGCGCTGCGCCGACTGGCCATGAAGTCCACCGTGGCCGGTGCGGCGATGACACCCATTACCCAGATGCTCGCCGCGGTAGCGCTGTCGGCTGTGATCTCGGCGGCACTCATTCAAAGCGCCAGCACCGGCACCTCGGTCGGTGCGTTTGTGGCGTTCGTCACGGCCATGCTGATGATTGTCGCGCCAATCCGCCAGCTCTCGGAAGTCTCCAGCCCGATCACACGCGGGCTGGCGGCGCTGGAGCGTGGGCTGGATTTGATCGATGCCACACCGCGCGAAACACAAGGCAGTTTCACCCAGGCCCGCGCGCGGGGCGACATCCGCTTCGAGCGCTTGGGTGTGCAGTTCGCACCCGATACGCCGCCCGCGCTGAAAGATGTCAACCTGACCATCCACCCCGGCGAGACCATCGCGCTCGTAGGTGCGTCAGGCGCAGGCAAAACCACCTTGGTCAACTTGCTGCCGCGCTTTGTCGATGCCAGCGCAGGCCAGGTGCTGCTGGACGGCACCGACGTGCGTGAGTGGACACTGCCATCGCTTCGCGCACAGTTCGCCGTGGTCAGCCAGCATGTGGTGATGCTCAACGACAGCATCGCCGCCAACGTATCGCTGGGCCTCCCGGTTGATCGCGACCGGGTCACGCAATGCCTGGATGGCGCGCATCTGTCGAGTTTGCTCGAAGGCCTGCCGCAGGGCATTGACACCCTGCTCGGCCACAACGCCATGCAGCTCTCAGGCGGCCAGCGCCAACGCCTGGCGATTGCCCGCGCGATGTACAAAGATGCGCCGATTCTGATTCTGGATGAAGCCACCTCCGCGCTGGACACCGAGTCCGAGCGCGC
>JANOTO010000484.1:0-4149 GCA_031416395.1 Rhodoferax sp.
GCCATGGATAACCCTGACACGCCCGCCAGAACACATGCCGCAGCGATGCGGCTCAGTGACTTGATCATGATCTACCCCTTCACAAAATAGTTGAATTGATTTGCCGATAGGCGAAGGCGAAAGCAGCATATTTCATGCCTACAGCAAAAAATTCAATGTAATCAATGTGATGAATTCAGACGCCCGCGTAAGCTCTGCCCGGTTGTAAATTTATTCGACACTTAAAGCTGCGGTTAGCATTCCACTATGCAATCCCCAACCACTCAAACCGCCCCAATGGCGCGGTGGGGATTTTGGATTCTGCTGGCCTGGGTTAGCGCCACGGCATTACAGCTTCAGCAGGTGCGGCTGTTCTCGGGTTGGACATACGGCGGATTGCTGGCGGCTGGCATCGTGATTGCCCTGTTAGCTGTCAGTCAAAAGTCGCCATTGCGGGCGCGCGGCACGGCGCTGATCTTCTCGGCGGCGTTGTTGGCTTTTGCCGCGACGGGATTGCGCGCCCACCTGTTTTTAGACCAGTCGCTCGATGCCAAGCTGCAAGGGCAAGACATCACCGTGACGGGTGTCGTGGCGGCCATGGTTCAACGCAATGAAACCGGCCTGCGCTTTAGGCTGGATGTGGAGTCCGCCCACCAAGGCACGGTTGAAGTGAAGCTGCCACCCAAAATCTACCTGAGCTGGTATGGGCAGCCACAGGGCGGTTCACGCGATGATGAGCAGCCGCTGGCGATGGCCTTGCAGCCCGGCGAGCGCTGGCAGATGGTGGTGCGCCTCAAAGTACCGCACGGGGGCAGCAATCCACATGGGTTTGACTACGAACTGTGGCTGTGGGAGCAAGGCTTGCAAGCGACAGGCTATGTGCGCGCTAGCCCGAATGACCGCCCGCCCGCGCGTCTTGGGCGAACTTCGGCTTACCCGATTGAGCGCGCGCGCCAGCAAACGCGCGACGCGATCCTGGAGCGTGTGGCTGATCGCAAACTGGCAGGCGTGATCGCCGCCCTGACCACGGGCGACCAAAACGCGATTGACCGGGCCGATTGGGATGTTTTCCGCGCTACCGGCGTTGCGCATTTGATGAGCATCTCTGGCCTGCACATCACGCTTTTTGCCTGGGGTGCAGCACTGGTCATCGGTTGGCTGTGGCGGCGCTCTGTGAGGATGTGCAATTTCTATCCCGCACCCAGCGCCGCGATAGTGGGTGGTGTTTTTCTTGCCTTGGCTTATTCGCTGTTCAGTGGTTGGGGCCTGCCCGCGCAGCGCACGGTGCTGATGCTGGCAACGCTGGGTTTGCTGCGCCTCTCAGGCGAACGTTGGCCTTGGCCGCAAACGTGGATGCTGGCCTGCGCAGTCGTGGTGGTTGCCGATCCTTGGGCGTTGCTGCAAGCCGGATTTTGGCTCAGCTTTGTGGCGGTGGGGATTTTATTTGCGACTGACTCCAACACCCCTGAGGTAAAAGACATCGCACCTGCCCGACTGAGGGCTACAGCGCTCAAAAAGTCGCTGGCCCTGCTGCGCGAGCAGTGGGTGATGACCTTGGCTCTGGCCCCGCTGACCCTGCTGTTATTTGGTCAGGTGTCCGTCGTGGGCTTGGTGGCGAACCTGCTGGCCATCCCCTGGGTGACGCTGGTTGTCACGCCGCTTGCGCTTCTGGGTATGGTGATCGCACCTTTTTGGGATGCTGCGGCGATGGCGGTGCAAGGGCTGTCGGTGTTCTTGAACGGGCTCAATCAACTGCCGTTTGCCAGTCTGTCGATGGCGCAAGCCCCCGTGTGGGCGGGCGTTGCCGCGCTGGCTGGGGGTCTGCTGCTGGTGATGCGCCTGCCGTGGTTTGTGCGCTGCCAGGGCGTTGCCTTGATGCTGCCACTGCTGGTGTGGCAGGTGCCACGCCCCGAGTTGGGGCATTTTGAGTTGATGGCTGCCGACATTGGGCAGGGTAACGCCGTCGTCGTACGCACTGCGCATCACGCGCTGGTATACGACGCTGGGCCGCGCTTTAGCCGCGAGAGCGATGCGGGCCATCGCGTGCTGGTGCCCCTGTTGCGCGCATTGGATGTGCGGGTGGACACCGTCATGCTTAGCCACCGCGATGCTGATCACACCGGCGGCGCGCAGGCGATTCTGGCGATGCAGCCGCGGGCGCAGTTGCTCAGTTCGCTGGAGGAAGAGCATGTTTTGCAAACCATCCGCAAATCGACACGCTGTTTGGCTGGGCAGCGCTGGACGTGGGACGGCGTTGATTTCGAGGTACTGCATCCGCAGCCGCAAGACTACGCCACGCCAATGCAATCCAATGCGTTGAGCTGCGTTTTGCGTATTTCCAATGGTAGCCGCGTGGCCCTGTTGGCGGGTGATATTGAGCAAGCGCAGGAGGCCCGTCTGGTGGCCAACGGTGTACCGCTTAAGGCCGATGTGCTGCTGGTGCCGCACCATGGCAGCAAAACATCCAGCAGTGCCGAGTTTTTGGATGCTGTACAGCCCCGCTTTGCGTTGGTGCAGGCGGGTTTCCGCAACCGCTTTGGCCACCCGGCACTGCCTGTGCTGGCGCGCTATGACGAGCGGCGGATTCTGGTGTTTGACTCGCCCGCGTGCGGCGCGATGACTTGGACTTCGGCGCTGCCGCAAGCGATACAGTGCCACCGGCAGGAATCCCGGCGGTACTGGAATCATGACTTGAACCCACCCGCAGTGCCTAGGGTTAGTGCCAGTACGCAATAAACCCCACCTCACATCCATTTGGCCCCTAACTTGCTATCCTGTGTGAAGGAGATCGAAATTCATGCATAAATTTGACGAGATGTACACCCGACTGCCGTATGAGTTCTTCTCAAAAGGCGAGCAGATTCGGGATCACTACAAAACTTACGACGAATGGCTGGCGCGCCAACCGGGCGACATGATGGCCAAGCGGCGCGAAGAAGCCGAGCTGATTTTTCGCCGCGTCGGTATCACCTTTGCTGTGTATGGAGACAAAGACGAGGAGGGCGCAGGCACCGAGCGACTGATTCCGTTTGACTTGATCCCCCGTGTCATCCCTGCGCATGAATGGGCGATGATGGAGCGGGGGCTGGTGCAGCGCGTTACTGCGTTGAACCGCTTCATCCACGACGTCTACCACGACCAGGAAATCATCAAGGCCGGCCATGTGCCGCGTGAGCAGATTGAAAACAACGCCCAGTTTCGCCCCGAGATGATGGGTGTGGATGTGCCGCACCAAATCTATTCGCACATCTCTGGCATTGACATCGTGCGCGCTCCCAATGCGCAAGGCGTGGGCGAGTACTACGTGCTGGAAGACAACCTGCGCGTGCCCAGCGGCGTGAGCTACATGCTGGAAGACCGCAAGATGATGATGCGGCTGTTCCCAGACCTTTTTTCAGCGCACCGCGTTGCCCCCATCGCCCATTACCCGGATCTGCTCTTGGAAACCCTGCGCGCCAGCAGCCCGGCCACCACCGCCGAGCCCACTGTCGTGGTGCTGACCCCTGGCATGCACAACAGCGCGTATTTTGAGCACGCGTTTTTGGCGCAGCAGATGGGCATTGAGCTGGTGGAGGGGCAAGACCTGTTCGTCAAAGACAACTTCTTGTACATGCGCACCACGCGCGGCCCCAAGCGCATCGACGTGATTTACCGCCGGGTGGATGATGACTTCCTCGACCCGGATGCGTTCCGTCCGACGTCCACCTTGGGCTGCGCAGGCTTGCTTAACGTTTACCGCGCCGGCCACGTGACGATCTGTAATGCCGTTGGCACGGGTGTTGCTGATGACAAATCCATCTACCCCTACGTTCCCAAGATGATCGAGTTTTACTTGGGTGAAAAGCCGATTTTGAACAACGTGCCGACCTACATGTGCCGCAACAAGGACGACTTGGCCTACACGCTGGCGAACTTGAAAGACTTGGTCGTCAAAGAAGTGCATGGGGCGGGCGGCTACGGAATGCTGGTGGGGCCTGCGGCAACGGCTGCGGAGATCGAAGACTTTCGCGGCGCAATCTTGGCCAACCCCAGTGGCTACATTGCGCAGCCCACGTTGAGCCTGTCGAGTTGCCCAACCTTCGTGGAAAGCGGCATCGCCCCGCGCCATATTGATTTGCGGCCCTATGTGCTGTCTGGCAAAACCGTGCAAATGGTGCCGGGCGGCTTGAC
>JANOTO010000485.1:0-9963 GCA_031416395.1 Rhodoferax sp.
TCGACAAACTTCTGCGCATCCGCCTGTTTGACGTGCGGGTGCTTGGCGGGGTGTACCACCATCACGCCATATTGGTTGAAGAGCTGGGTGTCGCCTTGCACCAACACCGCCAGATCACCGCGATTTTTGAAGGCCAGCCAGGTGGCGCGATCCGTCAACACGTAGGCGTTGCTGCTGCTGGCGATGTTCAACGCCGGCCCCATGCCGCAGCCGCATTCTTTGTAGCCAGCCCCTTTGGCATCAATCACGCCCGCCGTCTTCCAGTAGCGCAGCTCGGCCGCGTGGGTGCCGCTTTTGTCGCCACGCGAGATGAAGGTCGCGCTGCTGGCAGCAACTTTTTTCAGCGCATCAACGATGTCTTTGCCTTTGGTTTTTGCAGGGTCACTGGCAGGGCCAACCAGCACAAAATCGTTGTACATCACGGCAAAACGCTTCAGCGCAAATCCATCCGTCACCATCTTTTCTTCGGCCACCTGGTCATGCACAAACAGGATGTCTGCATCGCCCCGGCGGCCCATGTCCAGCGCCTGGCCGGTGCCCAGGGCAACGACTTTCACATCGATGCCGCTGGCCTTCTTGAATTCGGGCAGCAGGTGCGCAAACAGGCCCGACTGCTCGGTGGAGGTGGTGGATGCCATCACGATGTTCTGTGCATGGGTGGCGTTTGCAGTGGTCAAAAACGCTATACTTATAGCAGCTAAATATGCATGTTTTACGAGTGCTAGAGCCGAATTTTTCATAAAATTTCTTTCAAAATGACAACAATTCGGTATAAATTAACTCACAGGTTAATTTTTACTTCATTTTTACCCGATCTCGCCTTTCACAAAGAAATGCGCCGCCGGGTACGCCTTTTGCAGCAAGTCGCCTTTGAAAAAATCGTCAACCGGCAAATCGGCCAGAATTCGGCCCGCTTCGAGGTAAATCACTCGGGTTGCCAGGCGTTTGACCTGGCCCAGGTTGTGGCTGGAGAAGATCAGTGTCATCGCGCCCGACAGCTTGGCCATCAGCGCCTCGACCTCGCGCTTGGCGTGCGGGTCCAGGTTGGCGGTAGGCTCGTCCAGCAGCAGCACATCGGGCTGCATCGCCCATGCGCGCGCCAGGGCCAGGCGCTGTTGCTGACCGCCTGATAGCGTTCGGGCGCTGCGATAGGCGAGATCAGTCAGATCTACTTTCGAGAGCGACTCCAGCGCGCGCGCCTTTGCCTCGCGCCAGCGCATGCCGCGAAGCCACAGGCCCAACGCGGCATTGTTCAAGCAGTTGGTGCGCAGCAAAAATGGACGTTGAAACAGCATCGCCTGCTTGAGCGTCGCATGCACCTGCATGCCACCGGTACTGGGTTTGATCAGCCCGTGCACCAGCCGTAAGAGCGTGCTTTTGCCACTTCCGTTGCTGCCGATCAGGGCAACACGCTCGCCCGCAAGAATCGTCAAGTTCACGTCTTTGAGCGCATTGATACTGCCAAAATTCACACTGGCCGCTTCAATATGGCAGACGCTGTTCATGATGCGGTCAGTGGGTTCAGCGCGGAGGAGTCGCGCGTCTCACGCCAGTGCTTCAGCCCGCCAATCAGTGCATTGAGCAGCAGCACAACGAGCAGCAAAATCAGGCCCAGCGCCAGCGCCAGCGGCAAGTCGCCCTTGCTGGTCTCCAGCGCGATGGCGGTGGTCATCACGCGGGTGAAGCCATCGATATTGCCGCCGACAATCATCACCGCACCCACCTCGGAGATGGCGCGCCCAAAGGCGGCGATCACCACCATCAACAAGGCATAGCGCTCGTCCCATGCCAGCAGTAGGCTGCGCGTCCACGGCCCCGCACCAAGGGATTGAATCTGCTCGCCGTGGCGCATCTGTACGTCTTCAATGCACTGGCGCGTCAATGCCGCAACCACCGGCAGCACTAACAGCGCTTGCGCCAACACCATTGCCTTGAAACTGAACAGCCAGCCCAAGAACCCCAGCGGCCCAGAGCGCGACAGCAGCAGATAAACCGCCAGGCCCACGACCACCGAGGGTACCGCCAAAAAGGTGTTGAGCAGATTCAACACAATGCCTCGGCCCCTGAACTGCACGGCCCCAATCCACGCACCCGCCAGCAACCCCACGCTGCACGCGAGCAGGCACGCGCACGCGCTCACCGCCAGCGAGCGCGCCACGATGGTGAGCAGGGTGCCGTCGGCTTGAAGTATGAGTTGAAAGGCGGTTAACGCGCCTTCAGAAAAGCTGCTCATACCCGTCTACAACGCACGATCTAGAGCGCACACGACCTGAAGCCGCAAAACATCTCATCACGATCCGGCAGTGCAAAGCCGCGAAACTTCGGGTTTTTCATCCGCGCACGCGTTGCAAAAGACGCACCGCGCAGCACTTTGTGCGTTCCAAAATGCGGCTCCGAATAGTCCCTCCACGGCCCTGATGCATACGCGGGGTAGCCTCTGAAAGTCGTGCCCGTCCACTCCCACACGTCACCCCAGCGAAAACCTTGGCGCGCGGCGGTGTGCGCGGCAACTTCCCACTCCACTTCAGCAGGCAAGCGCCGCCCGGCCCAGCGCGCCCAGGCATCGGCCTCCCACCAGGTCACGTGGGTGGCGCTTTGGCTGCCCAGCATGCGCATCGGTTTGCCAAAGCGGGTTTGCATCACCGCACCGCTGGCCACGCCAATTTGATCGACGTAGCGCGGGCCGCGCCGGCCACCATGTTCACTGGCATCAGCGGCTTTTTCGGCCAGCCACTTCCAGCCATCGGCGTGCCACAGCTCAGGACGGTCGTAGCCGCCATCATCCACAAACTCGACAAACTGTGCCCAAGTGACGGGCTGCGCGTCAATCTCGAATTCTGGAACCTGGACTATCTGCGCGGGCCGTTCGTTGTCGAACGCGAAGCCTTCAGCCTCAGCGAGCCCAAGGCTCCAGCGCGCTGCCGGTACACGCACGGGTTCGCGCGCCGAAGCACCGCCGGGCAGGGGTAATTTCAGAGAGATGCCCAACGCTTGCGCCAACTCGATCAGGGCCTCCCCTTGCATGTCTTCATGGCAAAGCGCCAGGCGGTAGAAATAGAGCGCCTCGTCGTCTTCAGGTGATTTCTCCAGCAGCTCCAGCGTGGCCTCCAGCGTCTCCAGCAGGTAGCGTCTGACACCTGGCAAATCCGGCAAAGGCACCTGCTCTCGGCCCTGGTTGCGCAGCTGCTGCGCACGGCCCGCTTGTCCATTCAGTACCGGGTTGTACCAAACGTCGGCCAGTGCGTCCAGCGAGGCCAAGCGCAGCGCACTGGGGTCGCAGTTGCTGCCGCGCTGGCGCTGCAAATTGCGCAGCACCCACCACTCCTGAAACCAGCCGATGTGGCCCAACGTCCAGAGTGGCGAAACGGTGCCCGGCACCTGACTCACCTCCAAGTTCGCACCCAGTGCCTCTTCAAGCTGACTGGCCAGATGCAGCGTGTGGTTGCGCGCATCCATCAGCGCCAGCGACAGCACATCCCGCCCCGCGCGGCGAACCTCAGGGGAGTCGATGCTGATGGAGCGGGTGGCTTGCATGCCCGATTAAATCACGGCAGGAGGTTGGTTTTTTGCCACTTGAGCAATCTCCAAACCATAAGGGAAATCACCTGCGAAAAAGCAACCTTCTGTTTCTACAATCGCGAAGGAGAAATGACTGTCGGCAAAAGGCTTGCGGGTCAGTGTTCAAAAGGGTTTCAACGGGTTTTGGCAGTTTTCAATAGTCTTTCATTAATGGAGAAAATCTCATGGATCGTCGTCTAGTCATCAAGAATGCCGGTATCGCCGGTATTCTGGCAGCGGGTGCCGCACCCGCCATCGTGCATGCGCAGGCCAATGTGCGCTGGCGCCTGACGTCCAGCTTCCCGAAGGCACTGGACACGCTGTTTGGCGTGTCTGATGTGTTCGCAAAGCATGTCAGCGACATGACGGGTGGCAAGTTTCAGATCACCACACACGGCCCCGGTGAAATTGTGCCGGCTTTCGGCACGGTGGATGCCATTCAAAACGGCACAGTCGAAGCGGCCAGCACCGCACCTTACTACTACTTCGGCAAAGATCCCACTTTCGCGATTGGCTGCGCCATTCCCTTTGGCCTGAACAGCCGCCAAATGACCGCTTGGATGTACGAGGGCAATGGCTTGAAGCTGATGCGCGAGTTTTACAGACCCTACAACATCCTGAGTTTCCCGATGGGCAACACCGGTGCGCAAATGGGTGGCTGGTTCAGAAAACCTATCACTTCCTTGGCCGACATCAAAGGCCTGAAGTTCCGCACGGGTGGCTTCAGCGGCGTGGTTTGGGAGCGCATTGGCGGCGTGGCGGCCAACATTCCTGGCGGCGAGATTTATGCAGCCTTGGAAAAAGGCACGATTGACGCAGCCGAGTGGGTGGGTCCTTACGACGACCAGAAGCTGGGCTTCAACAAGATTGCCCAAAACTACGCCTACCCCGGTTACTGGGAAGGCGGCCCCCAGTTGGACCTGCACGTCAACATCAAGGCCTATGACGCTCTGTCGAGCGAGTACAAAGCCATCGTCGAAGCAGCGTCCGCCTATGCCCACATCGACATGCAAGCCAAGTACGATGCGCGCAATTCAACAGCGCTCAAACAGTTGGTCGCGGGTGGCACCAAGCTGTTCCGCTTCCCTAAAGACGTGATGGATGGCGCTTTCAAGGCCTCGATGGATGTGTATTCGGAACTGTCGGCCAAAAATCCAGCCTGGAAAAAGGTTTACGACGACTACACCGTGTTCCGCCGCGATGCCAATTTGTGGTTCCGCTTCACCGAAGCTGCGTTTGACGACTACATGCAAAGCGCGAAGCTGTAATTTGACCTGGCCTGACCTGGTTGAACCCAGGTCACCATGAAAAAGGGCTGCGATTGCAGCCCTTTTTTTGGTTTGAATTTCCGATTTAGAGCATGGGGGCGACCACCGCTTTGGCAATTTTTCGACGGGCCGCCCCGAGAAAAATTAGCCTCCCTGGGGGGCAGCGACCCGCGCAGCGGCGGAGCGTGGGGGCCCTACTTCTTGACTTTATCGGCTTCCAGCGCGCGCCGGACTGCTTCCATCGGGTCTTCTTCTTTGTCTTGGGCCGGTGTTGGCTTCAAATCAGCCCCTGACGCACTGTCGCCGGGCTTGGGCAAGCCGGGTGCTGCTTTTTCAGTGCCATAGCCACGTGTCGTGCCCATGTTTTGAATGTCATCACCGGCTTTGTTGATGTCCAGCACTTTCTCTTTGTCCAGGAAGACCGTCACCGTTTGCGGGAAGAAGATTACGATGCCCACCAAAATCAACTGCATGATGATGAAGGGAATCGAGCCCAAATAGATATCGCGCGACTCGACCTTTCGCGGAATCGAGCCATTTTTGAACAGCGTGTCGGAAATGCCTCGCAAATAGAACAAGGCAAAGCCAAACGGTGGGTGCATGAAGCTGGTTTGCATGTTCACGCAGATCATCACGCCAAACCAGATCAGGTCAATGCCCATTTTGGCTGCCACGGGTGCCAGAAACGGGATGATGATGAAGGCGATCTCAAAAAAGTCGAGGAAAAACGCCAGAAAGAAAATGAAGATGTTGACGGCAATCAAGAAACCAATCTGGCCACCCGGCAAACCTGCCAGCATGTGCTCAATCCAGATGCCGCCGTCAACACCCTGGAACACCAGCGAGAAGACGCGCGAGCCGATCAAGATGAAAACCACCATCGCGGTCAGCCGCATGGTGCTGATCATGGCTTCTTTCACCAGTACCCACGTCAGCCGCTTGTGGATAGCAGCGAGAATCATGGCACCCACTGCGCCCATCGCACCCGCTTCTGTGGGTGTGGCAATGGCAGTGTTGATACCTGGCAAGCCGCCCATACTGCCCAGCACAGTGAAAATCAGCACGGCAGACGGAATGATGCCGCGCATGCATTTGGACCACAGCGCCCAACCGTTTAAGGTGCGGGCAGATTTGGGAATGCCCGGCAAATAGTCGGGTTTGAAGCGGGTCAAGGCAAAGGTATACATCGCAAACAACAAGATTTGCAAGATCGACGGGCCCCAAGCCCCTTTGTACATGTCGCCCACGGGTTTACCAAGTTGGTCGGCCAACACAATCAGCACCAGCGAGGGCGGCACCAGTTGCGTGATGGTGCCAGCCGCGGCCAGCACGCCGGTGGCGTAGCGCATGTTGTAGTTCCAGCGCATCATGACGGGCAGCGAAATCATGGCCATGGCAATCACTTGGCCCGCCACGGTGCCGGTGATGGCGCCCAAAATGAAGCCGACGATGATGACCGAGTAACCCAAACCACCGCGCACCGGACCAAACAGTTGGCCCATGGAGTCGAGCATGTCCTCAGCCAGGCCGCACTTCTCCAAAATAGTGCCCATCAACGTGAAAAAGGGAATGGCCAGCAGCAGCTCGTTGGACAAAATACCAAACACGTTGAGCGGCAGCGCCGTCATGAAAGCCTGGGGAAACCAGCCCATGTACACCGCGAAATAGCCACAGCCAATGCCCAGCGCCCCCAGCGAAAATGCCACCGGAAACCCGATCAGCATGATGATGATGAGCCCCGCGAACATCAGCGGGGCAAATTCTTGCATCGTCATTGGAGCGGTCTTTCGTAGTGGAAGTCACCTTCGTAGGTGTTTGTGAGCCAGCCAACGCGCTTGATGGCTTCGGAGATGCCTTGCAAGAAAATCAGCGTAAATCCTAGGGGCAGCATCAACACGACCGGCCAGCGGATCAACCCGCCAGATTGGCTCGACATTTCGCCCGTCCGCAACATTTGCGCAAAGAGCGGCCAGCAGTAATAGATCAGCACGGTCATGACGGGCAGCACAAACAAGAGCATGCCAGCCAGGTCAATTTTGGCTTGGGTTCGGCCTGAATACAGACCATAAATCACGTCCACCCGCACATGCTCGTTCACGCGCATGACCTGCGCAGCACCCAACATGACGCAGGCGGCAAACAGATACCACTGAATCTCGGTAAAGGCGTTGGAGCTGTAACTGAAAACGTAGCGCACGATGGCGTTGGCCGCGCTGATCAGGCAACTTGCGAGCACCGCCCATTTGGCAAACGTGGCGAAACGGTCGTTCAACCAGTCAATGCCGCGCGACAAGGACAACAGGGCATTCATTTGGGACTCCCGAGGAGCTGCGCAATCAGCGATGTGAGTAAATCAAGCAACTGTGACATGACCGAGAGGTTAACCGCTCTGCTCGCCAAAACCCGAAAGATGACGTGGGAATGCGCTAGGGAATAACCCGAAATTTTTTATATTATGGAATTTAAATCCGGATGACGATGAACCGTAACACCCGACCGTCGCCATCGCGCCCGATTTTGGACATTGACATACCCATTTAAGGCATATCAGACAGTCTAAACAGGCCTAAGCGGCTGGATTAGCGCACCACGTCAGCACCAGCAGGCGGTTTAAACTGAAACGTGGCAGCATCCACTGGCGCATTGGCAGCGAAGGCGGAAAAACTCATGCGTGATTTTTGGCCGAAGCTGTCCAGAATCTCCAGCACCGCCAACGCACCTGTGCGAAAGCCAATGCGAACAGATTGCACTTGGTTGTCTTTGCTTTTGGGTATGGCGCTGACCCACTCAATCCCGTCTTTCTCGGGCTCTGCCGTGAGGGTGAAATCGGCCTGAAGCGCCTTCAAGTCGGAGGCGGATGCGATTAACGCCGCTGGGGTGGAATTTAACGCTTGCGCCTGCTTGCGCGCGGTGACTTGGTTCAAGTCCACGTCATATAGCCATAAGGTTTGACCATCAGCGACGATGGTTTGTTCAAACGGCTTTTTGTAGACAAACTTGAACTGGCCAGGGCGTGAAAACTCAAACGTACCGGTGGAGGTTTTAATGCGCGGCGCTTGCCCATCGCGCGATGGCGGTGTGACGACCTGGGTGAAGTCTGCGCGGCCAGTTTTCACCGATTTCACGAAAACTTCAAGGCTTTCCAAGCCTCCAGCTCTCGTGTTCAATGCGCAAATAGCTATCAACAACAGAGCAACTAGTTTTTTAATCATCACGCTTCTGCCCGTGCTGGTACCAAGATGTCACGCTGCCCGCTGGTGCTCATGCTGCTGACCAAGCCAGCTTTTTCCATGTCTTCCACCAGCCGAGCGGCGCGGTTGTAGCCAATTTTCAGATGGCGCTGCACCAGGGAGATGCTGGCTTTACGGTTCTTGAGAACGACTTCGACCGCTTGGTCGTACATCGGGTCTTTTTCGCCTCCGCCGTTTGAACCGCCCGCGCCGTCGGCGAGCAGATCGTCTTCACCGTCCACCGTGCCGCCTTCCAGCACGCCTTCAATGTAATTGGGCTCGCCCTGGCTTTTGAGGTAGGCCACCACGCGATGCACTTCCTCATCGCTCACAAACGCGCCATGCACGCGGATGGGCAAGCCGGTGCCGCTGGGCATGTAAAGCATGTCGCCCATGCCCAAGAGCGCCTCGGCACCCATCTGATCGAGGATGGTGCGGCTGTCGATCTTGCTGCTGACTTGGAATGCGATGCGCGTAGGGATGTTGGCCTTGATCAGGCCGGTGATCACGTCCACGCTGGGGCGTTGCGTGGCCAAGATCAAGTGGATGCCCGCAGCACGCGCCTTTTGCGCCAAGCGGGCGATCAACTCTTCAATCTTTTTACCGACCACCATCATCAAGTCAGCCAGCTCGTCAATCACCACCACGATGTGCGGCAGGCGCTCCAGCGGCTCGGGCGAATCGGGGGTCAGGCTGAACGGGTTATAAATAAACTCGCCGCGCGTTTTTGCGTCATCAATCTTGACGTTGTAACCCGCCAGGTTGCGCACGCCCATCATGCTCAGCAATTTGTAGCGCCGCTCCATCTCGGCAACGCACCAGGTCAGGCCGTGTGCGGCCTGGCGCATATCCGTCACCACTGGGGCCAGCAGGTGAGGGATGCCTTCGTAGACGGACATCTCCAGCATCTTGGGGTCGATCATCAGCAAGCGCACGTCGCGCGCCTCGGCCTTGTACAGCAGGCTCAAGATCATCGCGTTGATGCCGACCGATTTGCCCGAGCCTGTGGTGCCGGCCACCAGCACGTGCGGCATTTTGGCCAAGTCCGCCACGATGGGGTTGCCAATGATGTCTTTGCCCAGGCCCATGGTCAGCAACGATTTGCCGTCGTTGTAGATCTGCGAGCCCAAAATCTCGGACAGCTTGATCGATTGCCGCTTGGCATTGGGAAGCTCAAGCGCCATGTAGTTTTTGCCGGGAATGGTCTCGACGACGCGGATCGATACCAGACTCAATGAGCGCGCCAAGTCTTTCGCCAAGCCCACGATCTGCGAGCCTTTGACACCCGTCGCGGGTTCGATTTCATAGCGCGTGATGACGGGGCCAGGCTGGGCCAAAACCACGCGCACCTCAACGCCGAAGTCTTTCAACTTTTTCTCGATCATCCGGCTGGTCATCTCCAGCGTCTCGGGCGCGACGGTTTCCTGGCGCACCTGCGCTCCATCGAGCAAATCGACCTGGGGCAACTTGCTGTCGGGCATTTCGCTGAACAGCGGCTTCTGGCGCTCTTTGGCCACGCGCTCGCTTTTGGGCAGATTGACCATCACGGGCTCGATCAACAACGGCTCGGGGTGGTGCAGCGCAATGTCTTCACGCGCTTCGATCACCACCTCTTCGCGCTGGCGGGCGGCCTGCTGGCCCAGCACCAGGTCTTGCGCAATCTCGCGCTTCTCGCGGCGCGACTCGACGCGGGCATGCAGCCAGGCACCAATGCGCTCGGCCACGTGCGCCCACGAGAAGCGAAACACCAGCGCCGAGCCTACCAGACCCATCGCAATCGCGACCAAGCCCGAGCCGGTAAAGCCCAGCCACTTGACGCCCGCCGGACCGATCAAAAAACCCAACGCACCGCCCGCATGACCCGGCAGAAAATTCTCCACACGGTAAAGGCGCGACCATTCCAGCGC
>JANOTO010000486.1:0-6006 GCA_031416395.1 Rhodoferax sp.
GCCATCAAGGCCTACATCAGCATGCATTGCGATTGATCGTTTTCACAAAAGCACAAGCAAAAAGTAAATATCGTCATGAACGTTATTGGTATCTCAGGATTTTCGGGCTCCGGCAAAACGACCTTGGTCGAGCGACTCATCCCGCTCTTGCGCGCGCGCGGGCAACGGGTGTCGGTGGTCAAGCATGCGCATCACAGCTTCAATATCGACCATGAAGGCAAAGACACTTGGCGGCACCGCGAGGCGGGAGCTTTTGAGGTGGTCGTCGCCAGCAACACGCGGCTGGCATTGATGCGTGAGTTCGAGCAGCCTGGCGCGTTGACGGTGCACCAAATGATCGCCGAGCTGTATGACGGTGTCGATTGGGTGATCGTTGAAGGCTTTAAGCAAAGTGATCTGCAAAAGATAGAGGTATGGCGTGCCTCTGAGGGCCAAAGAGCGCGCTATGTGGACGACCCTTTCATCGTGGCAATCGCCACCGATTCGCCCGACAAATTGCCCGAGCCTACGCAGCGCCCGGTGCTTGACTTGAATCAGCCGCAAGCGGTGGTTGACTGGATACTTGCCAACGCGATACGGTTTGACTATCGCGCAGAGGCGTTTGCGTGAATACACAGCGTCTGCCTTTGAAGTCTCTGGATGACGCGCTGGCGCAACTACTGGCTCTTGCCGTCGAGTTGCAGCGCATTGAAGATGTTTCCACCTTCGATGCCGATGGCCGGGTGCTGGCGCAAGATGTGGTGTCTGAGTTGCAGGTGCCACCGCACGACAACAGCTCGATGGATGGCTACGCTTTGCGCAGTGCCGATGTTGCGAAGTTGGGCACGGTGCTGAGCATCTCGCAGCGAATTGCCGCCGGGGCCAGTGGCGAGGCGCTGCTCAGCGGCACAGCGGCGCGCATCTTCACGGGCGCCCCGATCCCGGCGGGTGCGGATGCGGTGGTCATGCAGGAAGACTGCAAAGCGCTGGACGCGGGATCAGATGGCAGTCAAATTCAAGTCAACGCACTGCCCAAGCCCGGGCAGTGGATTCGCTGCGCTGGCGAAGATGTTGCGCAAGGCGCGGTGGTACTGTCAAAAGGAGATCGCCTGTCGCCCGCTTCACTGGGTCTGGCAGCCAGCGTGGGTTTGAGCCGTTTGCGCGTGGCCGGTGCACCGCGCGTGGCACTTTTTTCGACGGGTGATGAGCTGGTGATGCCGGGTGATGTGGAACCCCGCAACATGAAGCCCGGTGCCATCTACAACTCCAACCGCTTCTTTCTACGCGCTTTGCTGGTGCGTTTGGGTTGCCAAGTGACCGACTTTGGCATCGTGCCAGATCGCTTGGATGCCACGCTTGATGCGTTGCGCACGGCCTCTGCCGAACATGACGTGATTCTCACCAGCGGTGGCGTATCCGTCGGTGAAGAGGATCACATCAAGCCCGCGGTGCAAGCCCTGGGTGAGCTGAACCTGTGGCAGATCGCCATCAAGCCGGGCAAGCCGTTTGCTTACGGCAAAGTCGGCGCGGCGCACTTCATGGGGCTACCGGGTAACCCGGTTTCAAGCTTCATCACGTTTTTGATCTTGGTGCGTCCATTCCTCTTGAAACTTCAAGGGGTGCGGGATTTGACGGTGCCGTCGGTTGAAGTTTCGGCGCATTTCAGTTGGCCCAAAGCCGACAAACGACGCGAGTTTTTGCGCGTGCGGCGTAATGCAAAAGGTGGGCTAGATCTGTTCCCCAACCAAAGCTCGGGCGTGTTGACATCCGCCGTGTGGAGCGACGGCGTGGTGGACAACCCGCCAGGGCGCAGCATCACGCATGGCGATGTCGTTCAGTTCATTGCTTTTTCGGATCTGTTGTCATGAAAGTCACCGTCAAGTATTTCGCATCCATTCGCGAAGCGATGGGGCAGGGCAGCGAGCCTGTTACGACGTCCGCTGCGACTTTGACGGCACTGCGTGACGAATTGATCGCCCGTGGCGGTGCTTATGCACAGGCCTTGGCACGCGGCAAAACCCTTCGTATGGCGCTGAACCAAACCATGGCCGACGAAGCCACGGTGCTGCACGACGGTGCCGAAGTCGCGTTCTTCCCGCCAGTCACCGGTGGCTAGCCGATCGTATCCTTGAATGCTATGTAGTTTGTAGCTAACTATCTAAATAATCCGAGGGCCAGAGGTCTGTATTGTTCGATTTACGTCAAAAGAGCGCTTCTGGTTGGTAAAATCGTCATTTTCTACTACAATTGTGGTAAATTAGTTACGACGAACAGCTGATCTCAATCCCCGCCGCCCAATCGGGCGGAAAGCCCGCGTAGGCTTCAAAGCCGGGATGCTCGTCGAAGGGGGATTCCAGCAACTTGAGTAGCGTGGCAACGCCCGAAAAGTCCTTCAAATTCGCCAAGCGGATGGCCTGCTCGCCCAAATGGTTGCGCAGGACGAATTTAGGGTTGGTTTTGAGCATCAAAATGGCTGATTGAGACCGATCAGCTTGCGCAAGGCGCTCTGAAAAAGTAATCAACCAGGCATCAAACTCAGCGCGATCCAGGAACAGGTCGCGCACAGTGTCTACCGGTGCGCCAGCGATGTGATCGCTCAAGCGCCGCCAAAAGATGGTGTAGTCCACTTGGGTTGGCATCAGCAGTTTGAGGGTCGATTCGATCAACGAGCGGTCACCTTCGCGTGCATCTGTCAAGCCGAGCTTGGCGCGCATGCGGGCTTCAAACGCCTGCGGGAACACGGCCTTGTACGACTCCAGCGCGGCGACAGTCAACTCCTGATCACCAATCAAAGGCAGCAGGGCTTGGCCGAGCGCGTAGAGGTTCCAGTACGCGATATTGGGCTGCTTGTTGAACGCGTAGCGACCGCCGGTATCGCTGTGGTTGCAGATGTGGCCAGGCACGTAGGCATCCAGAAACTGGAACGGGCCGTAGTCAATCGTCAGGCCCAAGATGCTCATGTTGTCTGTGTTCATCACGCCGTGGCAAAAGCCGACGGATTGCCATTGCGCGATTGTGGCGGCGGTGCGTTCGCTCACCCGCTGTAACAGGTTCGCGTACGGGTTGCCGGCGAATTTGCTGGAGGTGCGGCAGTCGGGGTAGTAGCGGTCAATCACGTAATCAGCCAGCGTTTTTAGCTGATCATGCTGGTCGCTGTGCGAGAAATGCTCAAAATGACCGAAGCGGATGAAGCTGGGTGCCACGCGGGTGACGACTGCGGCTGTTTCGATCTCCTCGCGGCGCACGCGGGCGTCAGAGCCTGTGACGCATAGCGCGCGTGACGTCGGGATGCCCAAGCCATGCATTGCCTCACTGCACAAAAACTCGCGGATGCTGGATCGCAGCACAGCGCGGCCATCGCCCATGCGGGAGTAGGGCGTGCGACCTGTGCCTTTGAGTTGAACTTCCAGGCCACCTTGGGTTTCGCCCAGCAGAATGGCACGACCATCACCGAGCTGGCCCGCCCATTGGCCGAACTGATGGCCGCTGTAAACGCTGGCCAGTGGGCGTGAGCCCGCCAGCGGTAAATTCCCAGTCAATGCGTCAAGCAACTCAGGTGAGTTCAACTGCGCCTCATCGAGACCCAACAGGTGCGCCACGTCGGCACTTCGTCCTACCCAATACGGCGCAGGCAGAGTCTCAGGAGAGAGCTCCGTGAAAAAATCAGCTCCTAGTTGCGCGAAACGGTTTGACCACTTCAGCCCCAAATCGACGGTGGATGGGGCTTGGAGCTCAGGCGGATTTTGCAAAACGGTGTTCATGCAAAGATTGTCCTGCAAACCCAAATAGCATGCCGAGTCTGCGGTATTCTTCGCAGCTTCAACATAACGACCAGGAAACATCTCATGCTCGGGTTAATGCAAAGCCAACAGTTGCTCATCTCATCGTTGATCGAGCACGCGGACCGCCACCACGGCGAGGGTGAAATTGTGTCGCGCCGGGTCGAGGGCGATATCCACCGCTACACCTGGCGCGATGTGGCCAGCCGTTCGCGCCAGGTCGCGAATGCGTTGGATCAGCTCAAGCTCGGCTTCAGCGACCGGGTGGCGACGCTGGCCTGGAACGGCTACCGCCACCTGGAGTTGTACTTTGGTGTCAGCGGCACAGGCCGCGTTTTGCACACGCTGAACCCGCGCCTGCATCCTGATCAAATTGTCTGGATTGCCAACCATGCCGAAGATGTGGTGCTGTGCTTTGACATGAGCTTCCTGCCCATCGTCAAGGCGATTCATGCCAAATGCACCACTGTCAAACACTTTGTGGCCTTGTGCGATGCGGCCGCGTTGCCGGCAGACACGGGCATTCCCGGCCTGGTGAGCTACGAGGCGTGGATCAGCCCGCAGCCCGCCAAGTATGAGTGGCCCGAGTTTGATGAAAACTCGGCATCGAGCATGTGCTACACCAGCGGCACCACCGGCAACCCCAAAGCCGCGCTGTACAGCCACCGCTCCACCATCCTGCATGCGTTCTCCGGCGCGCTGCCCGATGCGCTGTGCATGAGCGCACGCGATGCGATCTTGCCGGTAGTGCCGATGTTCCACGTCAACGCTTGGGGCTTACCGTACTCCGCCGCAATGACCGGTGCCAAACTGGTGTTCCCCGGCCCGGCGATGGATGGCAAATCGATTTTTGAATTGATCGAAAGTGAGAAAGTCACCTTCGCAGCCGGCGTGCCCACCGTCTGGCAGATGATGCTGGGCCACATGCAAGCGGGGGGTCTGAAGTTCAGCACCTTGAAGCGCACCGTGATTGGTGGATCAGCCTGCCCGCCTGCGATGATCGCCGCGTTCAACGACGTTTACGGCGTAGAGGTGCTGCACGCCTGGGGCATGACGGAGATGTCACCGTTGGGCACAGTTTGCACGCTGAAGAATGCGCATTTGACGCTGAGTTCTGAGGACAAAATGAAAGTCCGCCTCAAGCAGGGCCGCGCGGTCTTTGGGGTGGATATGAAGATTGTTGACCCCGACGGTACCGAGCTGCCGTGGGATGGCAAAACCTCGGGTGATTTGCTGGTGAAGGGTCCTTGGATCATTGATCAGTACTTCAAGCAGGAGGGCGGCTCGCCCTTAGTGGCGGGCGGCTGGTTCCCCACGGGCGACGTGGGCACCATCGACCCAGACGGCTACCTGCAAATTACGGACCGCAGCAAAGACGTCATCAAATCGGGTGGCGAATGGATCAGCTCGATTGAGGTGGAAAACATCGCTATGGCGCATCCGGCGGTGGCCATGGCCGCCTGCATTGGCATGAAGCACCCGAAGTGGGACGAGCGGCCCATCATCGCCGTCGTGAAGAAACCGGGGGCCGAGGTCACGCGCGAGGATTTGTTGAAGTTTTATGACGGCAAGATCGCCAAGTTTCAAATCCCCGACGATGCGGTGTTTGTCGATGCCATACCCTTGGGTGCCACCGGAAAGATGCAAAAAATGAAGTTGCGTGAGTCATTGAAGCACTACAAACTTCCCAGTCTATAACCCTGCGTTGCAAGGGGAATAGTAAGTCGCCTTGGAGATAGTCTAGGGTCAATCCCTAGGCGTTTCTCCCCTCAAAAACGGTACCCTTGGGGAATCTTTACGACTGGAGTTTTTCAATGAATCGTTCGCTCAAAACTGGCCTTGGATTTTCAATGCGCGCTGTCGCTGTTGGCGCATTGCTGGTGGGTGCCACAGGTGCCATCGCCCAAAGTGGTCAAACGGTCAAAATCGCGTTTATCGACCCACTGTCTGGCCCGTTTGCCAACGTCGGCCAAAACCAGCTCAAAAGCTGGCAGTTTGTTGCGGAGCGCCTGAGCGGCGCAAAGAACCCCGCTGGCGTGAAGTTTGAGATCACCGGGTTTGACAACAAAGGCTCGCCGCAAGAGAGCTTGAACTCGCTTAAAGCGGCCATCGATCAAGGCTTTCGCTATGTGACGCAGGGCAACGGCTCGGGCGCAGCGATGGCCATCTCGGACGCTGTTTCCAAGCACAACGAACGCAATCCTGGTAAAGAGGTGGTTTACATCAACTATGCCGCCGTAGACCCAGC
>JANOTO010000487.1:0-5339 GCA_031416395.1 Rhodoferax sp.
CTGCATGTCGTGGGCGACGTATTCCACCAGTTTGAGCCCCAGGGCGTCACCGGCACCGTGTTGCTGGCCGAGTCGCATCTGGCCATCCACACCTGGCCCGAATCGGGCTTTGTCACGCTGGATGTTTACGTCTGCAATTACATGCAGGACAACACGCGCAAAGCGTTCAAGCTGTACAGCGCGTTGAAAGATCACTTCAAGCCACGACGGGAAAATTTTTCTGAGGTGCGACGGGGCTTGCAAGATGAATGAGTTCGTGGCCCGTCACATTAATGAAGCATCCGCTTTTCGTGTGGAAGCCACAGCCCCCGGTCTTTGGTTGACCGAAGCGCTGGACGACGGCTTCAGCTATTCAATTCGCACCCATCGCGTGTTGAGCCAGGCCGTAAGCCCCTTCCAGCGCGTGGAGGTGCACGAGAGTGACAGCTTTGGCCGCATGCTGGTGCTGGACGGTTCGTTCAATGTGTCAGAAAAAGATGAGTTTTTTTACCACGAGAATCTGGTTCATGTCCCCGCCTGCACGCACCCGCGGCCCGCAAAGGCATTGATCATTGGCGGTGGTGACGGCGGCGCCGCTGAGGAGCTGCTTAAGCATTCGTGCGTGCAAAGCGTGACCTTGGTGGAGATCGATCAGACCGTTATAGACGCTGCCAGAACGCACCTACAGGCCATACATCGTGGCGTGATCAATGACGCCACGGGCCATCCGAAACTGCGCGTACATATTGCGGATGGCCTCAGTTTCATCAAACGCAGCGCCGACCGGTATGACCTGATCATTCTGGACCTAACCGATCCGGTTGGCCCTTCCACGCCTTTGTACACCCGCGATTTCTACCAAGCTTGCGCTGCGAAGCTCAATCCTGGCGGTCTGTTGGGCTTGCACATTGCATCGCCGTTCGCCCACCAGGACCGCCTGGTAAGCACCTTGACCGCATTGCACGGCGGGTTTGCAATCGTGCGTCCGTACATGGTGACGGTGCCTCTGTCGGGTGGCCCGTGGATGATGGCCTGTGCGTCCAACACGCTGGATCCAGCCATGCTCTGTGCCACAGCGGTTGATGCACGGCTGTCGTCGCGAGGCATTGCCGACCTACAGTACTACAACGGCAGCACGCACTGTGCCGCCATGGCTTTGCCGAACTTCGTTCGCACCGCGTTGCTGGAAACCGGCGCGCGAACACGTTGAAAAAGAGTAGGCGCTGCACCAACGTCATTGAGGCCGGTGAGCGCCAAGTGTTTTTACACTGACCGCTACTTTCCAGGTTTCAGCACCACCTTGGTCCAACCTTTCTCGCGCTTGTCGAAACTGGCATAGGCTTTGGGTGCCTGTTCCAGCGGCAATTCGTGCGATACGATCCAAGACGGTTTTACCTTGTCATGCTCGATCAATTTGCTTAGCTGGCGGTTATACGCTTTCACATTCGCCTGACCAGTCCCGACGCTTTGCCCCTTGAACCAGAACTGACCAAAGTCGAACGCGAGTTGCCCCTTTTTCGCCAGCTTGTCTTGCGCCAGCGGATCTTCCGGCACGAAGACCCCTACCACCCCGATGCGTCCGGTGGCTTTCACTGCCTGCACCAGATTGTTCATTGTCAGGTTGGGCACTTCTTCCCGGTGCATGTTGCAGCATTGGTACCCAACGCATTCACAGCCCCGGTCAGCACCTTTGCCGCCAGTCAGTTCCATGATGCGTTCCAGGCCGCCACCCTCAATGTCGTTGATGGGGATAGCGCCGAGTTTCTCTGCTAATTGCAAACGGTCTTTGTGGGTGTCAACCACCATAACCTGACTCGCGCCCTTGAGTACGGCGGAGCACGCCGCCATCAGGCCGACCGGTCCGGCACCGTATATCACGACGCTCTCTCCCGGTTGCACGCCGGCCAGTTCTGTTGCGTGATAGCCTGTGGGAAAGATATCCGACAGCATGACATAGTCGCTCTCTTTTTCTTCAGCGTCCCGCGGCAGCAAGAGGCAGTTGTAATCCCCGTACGGAACACGTAGAAACTCCGCTTGACCACCGCTGTAGGGTCCCATGCCTGCAAAACCGTAAGCACCCCCGGCGCTGCCAGGGTTTACCGTCAGGCAGTACCCACTGAGCCCTTTCTCGCAGTTTGCGCAAAAGCCGCAACCAATATTGAAAGGCAGGCAGACGCGGTCGCCAACCTTGATTCGGTCGACGGCAGACCCGATTTCAATCACCACCCCGAGATTTTCGTGCCCCAGGATGCGGCCAGGAACCATGCTGCTGCGGCCCTCATACATGTGCAGGTCCGAACCGCAAATGTTCGTGCTGGTAATCTTCACAAGCACGTCGGTGGCACGCTCAATTCTTGCATCGGGCACCTCGTCTACGGAAACGTCATGCGGCCCGTTATAAACAAGTGCTTTCATGCTGCCTCCTTCACCGCAGCGACAGCCGCCTTTTTTTTCAATTGTTGCTGCCGCTTGAGCAGTGGCAACGTCATTCCCCGCAAATCCAGCGGAGCATTGCGGGCCATGAGAAAAATTTGCTCGCGCTCTTCCAGCACGTGCGAGTCGATGATTTTCCCGAGCAGTTTGACAGTGTCATCAAACTCAGGGTCACCAGCATCCATGGCTTCAATCAGCGCAATGGTCTCCTTTGCATCGGCGTGGTCGTCCAAGGCCTCGTCGATCAGCGCGTCGCCATCAATCGCCTGACGTACCTCGGGGTAGAAAATTTCTTCTTCAAGTTGCGCATGGATGGTCAGGGCTTCACAAATCTTCTGTGCCAACGCATGCTTTGCGGCGGCGGGCGCGCCGTCTTCGCACAGCGAGGCATAGTCTATGAACATTTTTTTAACTGCTTTGTGGTCTGCGTCCAGCACGTCGACCGCATCGTCAAATGTGATGGGAGGGGTCATGGAAATTTCTCCTTCAATTAGGTTGAAATATGGGTTTTGGCAGGGGCGAATCAGCAAAATTCGCCAAATTTCTCGCTGCCGACTGGTTTAACAAGCGGGGGGGCGCGTGGAACGACCTCGAGCGCTGGCGCGCCCCCTTGTGATTACTTGCCGTCGCGATCTGAATCGCCAGGGATGGCGCGTTCGGTCGCATCGCTGACTTTGTTCCACGCGTCGCGGCTGGCACTCTTGGCCTTATCCCAGCTCAGGTTGGACGTGCCTCGCGACGCGTGCCAGTCGCGAGACAGGTGGGGCTCCACTTCGTCAAAGCTGCGGCCTTTGTGTTTACCAAATGAGTCGACACCGTATCCATACGCCGGGCCGTAGTCGTCAAAGCTGGAGTTGTTGTCTACGTAAGGGCGGCTCGAATAGTTGTCGCGCCAATAGGCGGTTTCGACCGTTGGGTCAACTGACTCGGCGACGCTTTTGCCAGCCAGACCACCGATGATCGCGCCCACGGCAGCGCCAATCACGGTGCCTACCGGGCCAACCACTGTTCCCGTCGCTGCCCCGGCCGCTGCGCCGCCCAAGGCCGCACCAATCCCGGTTCCAATCGGGTGCGCTCCGGGCGTACCAGAGATGGGATCCAAGTTGGCAGACCCTTCGCGACTCATGTTGAGGTTCGAGTCAAGGCTGGTGTCAAGATTTTTGGCGTTCATGTGAAGCTCCTAAAAGTGTTAAGAAAATTGTGGTGTGCGGAATCAGCGGACGCTGCCGCGGCGAAACAGGTTGACGATGGCCAAAAGGATGGCCGCGCCGACAAACGAGACGAGCAGGGCGGGCAAGCTGAAGTTGTCCTGGTTGATGGTGCCCGCGCCGACCATCGGTGAAATCAGCCAGCCTCCGAGCATGGCACCCACAATGCCAACGACCACGTTCAAAATGATGCCTTGCTGGCCATCGGTTTTCATGAGGATGCTCGCCAGCCACCCAATGACACCGCCTACGATCAGCCAGATGATGAAGTTCATAAAGTTTTCTCCAAAAGTTGATTAAGTTATCGATCAAATTTCCATTTGTTTCTCAATGAAATGGAGAGCTTGAGCTTAGGCTTTGAGCCCCCAGCAGTGCAATTCCACAACTGCCCGGCAATGCCGTCAAACAGGCGCCGATGTGATGTAAGACGCCACCTACGGGTGCAAACCGTACGTCTAGCCGGTGATACAAACTCGACGCCTACGGATGGAGGGCCGCAGCGCGCCAAGCGGCCAAGCGGCCAAGAGTTCGATCACCTCCTACAGAAATCCTTCTTCGTTACTGACAGCCCGTGCGAATGCATCCTCATATCCTTTGGCGGTGGTCGTATTTCATGCCCACGCCTACTTAGGAGATTCAACATGGCAGCCGATAAATCAGGTTCTAAAAGTACTCCAATCAAGACGGATGAGACAAAGTCCGCTTCGCAAAAAGTGTCAGACACATCGAAGTCATCTTCCAACAAATCAAAAGCCAGCAGCGCTCGCAGCGCCAACGGCGGTGAGAAGAAAACGACATCCATCAGCAGAAATTAAATCCAGCTCGCCTCTTGCCACTGCCTGACAGGTGGTGGCGGCGGTTCGTTGTCATCAACTCAAACTCCCAACTCAAAAGGACCCTACCGTGGTATCTAAAACCAGCGATCATTCCAGCGGCACCGCAGCGACGGTCGAAGGAAAGCGCAAGTCGAAAATCATTGAGGCAACCGCCATGCTTCGAGCGGACCACAAACTGGTCGACGAACTTTTCAATGCCTATGAGAAAGCGAGGTCAGTAGACAGGAAAAAGGAGATCGTTGCGCAAATTTGCAGTGAACTGACCGTGCATGCGCAAATCGAGGAAGAAATTTTTTACCCTGCCGTTAAAGAGGCCTTGAACGACCGAGAATTGGTTCCCGAAGCGACCGTGGAGCATGCGTCATTAAAAGACCTCATTGCCCAGATCGAGGGCATCGAACCCGACGGCGAAATGTACGATGCAAAGGTGAAGGTGCTTTGTGAGTATGTGAAGCACCACGTCAAGGAAGAGCAAAACGAGATGTTTCCGAAGGCGAAGGCCAGCGAACTCGACATGCGGGAGTTGGGTGCAAAAATGGCCGCTCGCAAAGAGGAGCTGGTTGCAGAAATGCAGGAGTAGGCAAGCTAAAAAAAGCCACAGACCCATTGGTCTGTGGCTTGCTGTTATGAGTCCCCTGTCTGCAGAACTCAAGGCTGTCGATCAGCTGTAAACGTTCTGCGCGCGATTGGCTTTCCAGGCCGTGCTGAGGTGGTTTGCATCTTCGTCATTGCGTGGACGCACGCCCATCAAGATTCCACCGTTGCGAATGCCTTCGTCGTACTCTTTCACGCGCTCTTCAGGCATGTTCCAGCCAACTAGCGCGCCGACAATACCGCCAGTAGCCGCACCGGCGCCCGCACCGGCAATCGCGGCGGCAATCGG
>JANOTO010000488.1:0-3167 GCA_031416395.1 Rhodoferax sp.
GCGAGCCAGTAGAGGGGGTCGAACATGGGGATTTCTGGTGGGGGTGGAGGTGGCGCTTCAGTCTGAAATTCTAGGCGGCTGCGCCAAACATCGAATTTTCGATAGAGGCGCTCAATTTACTACAAATGTAGTAAATATCGATCAAAACGAGCTGAAAGAGGCAAAAGCCGAAGTTTTGTCGAAAATAAGAAACAAATCGACCTCTGGCTCTCGGATATCCTTCATATAAAGCTATATAAATAGTAGCACTCAAATCGCTACAAACTCAAACCATGCCTCCCCCGCCTGGATTAATGGCAGGGTCGAACAGTTGGCCTTGGGTTGCTGCGGCTGCCAGTGCCGCCATGCCTGGTAGGTCGGTCACCGCTGTCACGCCGCGGGTGGTGCGGTTCCACCAGGTGGAGAACGAATTACAGCTCAACCCGACATCGGAAAACAGGGCCAGAGGTTTTCGCTGTCTAACACCGGCTGGCAACAGCGCGCTGATGTGGGGGTCTGCCAGTGTCTGCACCGAGCGTGCGCCAGCCAATGCACGGGCTAGCGTTTCGCGGTCAGCGTGCAAGTGAAGCGATGTCAGCGCGGCCATCCTTTCGCCGACAAAGGCCCAGCGCGCCTCACTCCAGGGCCATGCGTTGTGGTGCTCTGCGTGCCATAGACCCACCCTAACGCAATCCTTTGGCAGGTCGACCGGCAGCTCTCCCAGTGCCCAGGGGTGTATCAACCAGACATTCTTTCCAGCCAGATCGGTGAATTGTGGTGTTGCTGAGGCCACGCCCTGAGGCGTTGATCTCCAAGCGGGCTCTTCCACACCTTCAGCCAACGGCGTGGCTTTCAGGGGCCGACCGCTTCGCGCCATCGAATCCAGTTGCTCGTAAGAACAGTCGATAACAGTGCCGGCGCTGTGCCAGTCAAGTGGCGCATAACGGGCCACGTTATCGGCGTTGAACAAGTAGGGCTTGCTACTGCCGGTGCCAGCCAGCCACTGCCAGCTCAAGTGGTTGCTGGCCAAATCGCCGTCCAGCAGGTGCGCCACCAACCAGTCTGCGCCAGTGCGCCAGTGAACCTTGCGCAGATGCACCACGTAGCTTGCCAGCCACATACGGGCATGGTTGTGCATATAACCTGTGGCGTACAGGGTGCGCACCGCCATGTCGATGGCAGGCACGCCGGTACGCGCTTGACGAATGTCCTCGGGCAATTCGGTGGCATAAGCGTCCTCGGGCAGAAGGCCTTCGTGCAGCGAATCCAGGATGCTTGTGCCACGGTGTTGCCACACATGGCGAAAGTATTCGCGCCAACCCAGCTCGAACACAAATTTATGCTGCACATCCAGCCGATGCCCCGCTGCCACACCGGCCAGCACCTCGGGCAAACTAACGAGACCGTGTGTGATGTAGGGCGAAAGTTGCGTCACCGCCCCCTCAATGGCGTTACGGCTGCGGGCGTAGTGAGCGGGGCGAACAGCGGCGATGCGGGCCAGTGCTGCAGCGCGGGTGGGGGGAAAGGTGTCCAGCGGCTTCATTGGGTAGCGCACTGGGTAGCGCCCGCGCTAACGCGCCAGTGGAAGGGCTCTATTTTGCAGGCAGTTGTTGTCATCAGATTCTCAATCAAACATAGCGGCAGACTGCCACATACCCTTCGGCAGCCACGCTTCCATCTGCTGCAAATGGGCATGTTCCGTTGCGAGGTGTCGCTGGGCAAAGGCACGCAGTGCTGGGTCACGCGCAAAGCGCAACACGCCACGATAGATGCACACGGCCCCGGTCTCGCCAGCGTGGTCAGTCCGCAAGTCCGCCAACACCTCGGCTGGCAACTGGTCGCGATAGAAGTCGCAGCTGCCTGCTTCGGGCGAAGTGGCTAGGTCAAACATTTTTATGGAAGTGAGATCTGTGTTTTTCACGGAGTTTCATTTTTAAGCAAGCCGATAGGAGTGGACGCGTGCGACTGAGGGCCTGCGATTCGGGTGGGCTGTGAAACGGATCAATATCACGTTCGACGCCAACCCGTTCGCACAACGAGAAAAGCGCGGTAGCCTGTTTCCAGCAACCACAACGTCGCACCCGAACCAAACAATCGGCCGAGCCATGCCCAGCGCGGCAGCGCACGCCAGAGCGTAGTGAAGGCCTCCGCGCCGCTGACCAGGGTGCCATCAGCGCGGCGCACGTGCAGCCGTGCCATGGCTCGTTGGCGAGACAGGCCAGGCCCCAAAGATGAATCAGTACAGCGCGCCACATTAACCCAATTGACGGCATCCGCGCCTGTTTGGCGTTGGTACATTGCTATCTCGCGTGAGCACACGGGGCAGCCGCCATCAAAGTAAACAGTGGGAGTTATTTGTGTTGTATTTGTCATAGTTTTAATGTAAATCAAATGAATTCAAAGTGAATTCATAAGTGTTTAAAGCTCAAAATTTGGGACATAATCCAACTCATAACCGATTCAATTGAGAACTGATGCCCCAGCAACCACCATCCGACAGATTTCCAATGCAGCTCAGCCCGTCATCGCCGAGCTTTCGCAGCGGCGCTGTCGCGCGCATGGCGGGCATGCCAGTGGCGACCTTGCGAGTCTGGGAACAGCGCTACCAGGCGGTACGGCCCGCCACCGCACCGTCGGGACACCGGCTGTACTCAACCACCGACGTTCAGCGCGTGGTATTACTTCGTCGCTTAACCGAACTCGGATACGCTATAGGCTCGCTCGCTGGGCTGAACCTTGAGCAGTTGCGTGAGGTGCAACTCACGCAGGCGACAGCCGACACCCGGATAGGCGTCGAGCTACCGTATCGCAACGCGCCCAAGCGAATCGTCGTGGTGGGTCAGGCCATGGCGCGACGACTTGAGCGAATGTCCATTCTCAAATTCGGGGCAAGTCCACCGCAGGTGGTGGGTGTGTTCGATTCGCTGGAGGACGCAACGCGGGCAGCCACCGGCTGGTCTGGTGCAGCAATCGACTTGCTGCTGTGGCAAGCGCCTGACGTGCAGGTCGGTGCCCTGACCGAACTGAAGGTTGCGCAGGGGGCCTGGCGCGCCAGTGCGGTGGCCATTGCATGCCGCTTTTCCAGTGCAACCGCACGCAATGCATTAACGAAAGCTGCCGTCACAGTAGTCCGCGAGCCATCAGACGATGATGCGCTAGGCGCGTGGCTCTCGTCGCTGGGGCCGGTA
>JANOTO010000489.1:0-10193 GCA_031416395.1 Rhodoferax sp.
CTGGCTGGCCTTCAAAAATCGCGGTGATCTGGCGGTGTTGGTGCAAGGCGACACCCAGCTCTTCAACCAATATGGCGTGATGGTGGTACACCCCGCCAAGCACCCGCACGTCAAACAGGCGGATGCGCAGAAGTTTGTCGAGTGGGTGACATCAGCCCCCGGCCAGGCGACGATTGCCAGCTACAAAATTGGGGGTGAGCAGTTGTTTTTTGCGAATGCGGCCAAGTGACCTGACGCTCACCGAAATCGCTTGCAGCATGCGCTCATCTCAATATGGCAACCCCTTTGACCTGCGCGAAAAGGCGCTGACCAACGGCCAATTTCAATGCATCAGCGGAGCGCGCCGTCACCCGCGCCAGCAGGGCCGTGCCTGCTGCATCAAGCCGCACCATCACCTGGCCTGGGCTGTCGGGCAACATCGCGGTGATGTACACCGGCAGGATATTCTGGATGCTCGTCCCTACCTGCTTTTCAAGCGTCAAACTCACATCGCGCGCTTGTACCCGCACTCGCACGGTGTCGCCGATAGGTGCCCGTTGCTGCGGGATATGGATGTCGCCCCCGGCAAAGCGTGCCAAGGTGACGACATATTGCGGGTCGTGGCTGACCACGGTGGCGGTGATGATCGCCCCCGCGCCATCGCCTTGGGCCAAAGGTAAGTCCAGCCGCGTCATCAGCGCCGCCGTGTCGCCCGCAGCGATCACCTGGCCGGCTTCAATCAGCACCAGATGATCCGCTAGCCGCGCCACTTCATCGATGGCGTGACTGACGTACAGGATGGGCAACTGCAGCGTGCGGTGCAGCGTCTCCAGGTACGGAAAAATTTCCGCCTTGCGTTTTGCGTCCAGCGCAGCCAGCGGCTCGTCCATCAGCAACAGGTGCGGGCTGGTGGCCAGCGCGCGGGCGATGGATACTCGCTGGCGCTCGCCGCCAGACAGCTTGTGCGGCGCGCGTGCCAGCAGCGGGCCAATGCCCAGCAATTCAATCGCCTGCTCCAGCGACACGCGCCGCTGCACCTGCGGCACACGGCTTTGGCCAAACGCGAGGTTCTGCGCGACGCTCAAATGCGGGAACAGCGAGGCCTCCTGAAACACAAATCCGAGCGCGCGTTGATGCGTGGGCAAGAACACGCCGCTGGTGTTGTCTTGCCAGACTTCGCCATTGACGGCGACAAAATTATTGACACCGTTCGCACTAGACCTTTCTAGCCCCGCAATGGCCCGCAGGCACGTCGTCTTGCCCGAGCCGGATGGGCCAAAGAGTGCCGTGACACCGCTGCCAGGCAAATCTAAATCGACCTTCAGCGTGAAGGACTCGCGCTTAACGTGCAGCCGCAGTTGCAGACCCGTGCTCGGCACTGTCATGTTGGCATCATCAGTCGCTGACGACCCCGGCTGTTGACGATGTACAGCGTCAACAGCACCACAAACGAGAACGCCACCATGCCTGCCGAGAGCCAATGCGCCTGCGCATATTCCAGCGCCTCGACGTGGTCGTAAATCTGCACCGAGACGACGCGGGTTTTGTCGGGGATATTGCCGCCCAGCATCAGCACCACGCCAAACTCACCCACGGTGTGCGCAAAGCCCATCACGGTGGCCGTCACGTAGCCGGGCTTGGCCAGCGGCAGCACCACGCTGATGAAGGTGTCCCACGGCGATGCCCGCAAGGTTGCCGCGACTTCCAGAGGACGCTCACCGATCGCCTCAAACGCATTCTGCAAAGGCTGCACCACGAAAGGCAGCGAGTAGATAACCGAGCCGACCACCAGCCCGGCGAAGGTGAAGGGCAGCGTGTCCAGCCCCATCGAGACCATCATCTGCCCCACCGGCCCCTTGGGACCCAGCGTCACCAGCAGGTAGAAGCCAATGACGGTGGGCGGCAGCACGATGGGCAGGGCGACCAAGGCATTGACCGCGCTTTTCGCCCATGATCGCGTGCGCGCCAGCCACCATGCCAGCGGCGTGCCCAGCAGCAGCAGAATGAGCGTGGTCAACCCGGCCAGCTTGATGGTGAGCCAGACGGCACCGACTGTGGGGTCAACCGACACTACGGATACCTATGTCAAATTTCATAACCGAAGCTGCGGATGGTCGCGCGCGATGCGTCAGTTTTAAGGAACGCCATGAACGCGAGGGCTGCCGGGTTGTCGCGGGCGCGCAGAAGTAGAACAGCATCCTGCTTCAACGGTGAGTGAAGCTCAGACGGCACCAGCCACATCGAGCCTGACTTGAGTTTGCCGCTCTCCATCACCTGCGACACCTGTATTACCTGCGATAACGCCACAAACCCGAGCGGTACATTGCCACTGGCGACGAAGCTGTAGGCCTGGCCGATGCTCTCGCCAGTGACAAACTTCGGCTCCAGCGCATTCATCAAATTGAGCTTGCTCAAGGTCTCAATAGCAGCCACGCCATAGGGTGCCGCCTTGGGCGAGGCCAGCGCCAGCCGGGTGAATTTGCCAGACTTCAACACCTCGCCTTTGGCATCGACCAAGCCCGCATCGGCCGACCACAATGCGAGACGCCCCACGGCGTACGTGAAACGGCTGTTGGCCACCGCCATCCCAACGGCTTGCAGGCGTGCGGGGGTTTCGTCATCTGCTGCCATCAACACGTCAAACGGCGCGGCGTTGGTGATCTGCGAATACAGCTTCCCGGTCGAAGCGGAGGATGTCACCACCGAGTGCCCCGTTGTTCGTTCAAACTCCGCTGCTATGACTTTCAGCGGTGCGGCGAAATTAGAAGCGACCGCGATATGCAGGGTTGCGGCTTGTACGCTGACGCTCCATGCCACCGCCAAGCCGGTGACGGCGGGCAAAACCGATCTAAAAATCAAGCCCAAGAAAATGAAAATCCTCAACTGCATTGCTGGATGGTAGCGCCTAATTTTCGTCGGGTAGTCGAAGAGTTGGTCGATCAAAATTGCTATGATATAAATAGCTAATTACGCAATATCTACGAGAGCTAAGGCACTATTTTATCAGTAGAAACGACAAATGTTACCTTTTCTTGTCAATAATTAACCTGTAGGTTAATTATTAGTCTTCTTGTGCCCCAGCTTGCGGTACACCGTTGCGCGGCTGATGCCCAGTTCACGGGCGGCTTGCATCACGTTGCCTTTGGCCTGCGATACGGCTTTGCGGATCAGCGCGATCTCCACATCGCGCAAGCTGTGGTTTTCCCCGCCCAGGGCACCCCATTGCGAGGGCGTGGTGGTGTTGGCGCGCTGAACCTTGGTTTGTGAGATGGCGTTCAGGCGCAGGCCTGACCACAGCGGCACATCCATGGGTGCGGGCTCGCCGTAGGCATCGCGCCCGGCGGAATCGAAGAGCATTTCAAAAGGCATGGCAAACAGTTCGCTGCTGTGCACGGGCACGGGCGCGCTGCCATCACTGCGATGGACATCGCCCAATGAAGACACCATCTGGCGCGCCGTCTGGTTGGCCCCGGTGACCCAGCCATCGGCATCCAGGCAAACCAGGCCGTCGCTTTCATCGCCCAACTGGCGCCCCGGCCAGTTCAGGCGCACGAGCAGGCTGTGCGCGCGTGCTACGGTCAGCGCGTTTTCAATGCTGCGGGCCGACTGCGCCACCAGGTGTTTAAGCTCGGGGCGCTCATCGACTTCGATGCCGGTCAAATCCAGCATGCCCACGCACTGGCCGTCTGGCCCAAACAGCGGTGCACCGGCGCAACTGTAGGCCGCGTTGCCGTTGAAGAAATGCTCGCCCCGGTGCAGCCAGATCGGCTGCAACTCCGCGAGCGCGGCACCGATGGCGCTGGTGCCTACCGCGCGCTCTGACAGGTCAAGGCCGATGCGCGCGATGGCCGAGGCGCGCGCGTCGCGTCGGTCGACCGGGCCGCTCACGTCCACCACCACGCCATCGGCATTGGTCAGTATCGCGAAGTAACGTGTGTCAGTGATGGCATGGCCCAGTTTTTTGAGTGCCGGTCGGGCCGCATTCAGCAGGCCGTGGTTGGCTTCTTCGCTGCGCCGCTGGGCCTGAGCGGGCACCATGTCAAACACCACAGTTTGATCAGGCCGCTGACCGCTCGCCAGGCAGCGCTGCCATGAGCGCGCGATCCAGGCGTCGGACAGGCCATCCGCCTGAGCGCATCCTTCGTGCAGCACGGCGCGACGTGCGCGGTCGATGTTGCGAAGGCGCTGTTCGGCAACGCGGGTCAGTGTTTGCAGCATGCTTGTCTCCTTCTCATGAACTGTTTGTTTCATTTTGAGAATTTGCAAGCTTAACATTCTTCACTGAGGGTTTAGCCTAGGAGTCCGGTCAACTCGGAAATCAATAATTGTGTGGTCTAAAACATTATCTTGACGGAGAAAAAAGTCATGCAAGTCCAATTGAAAGTCAACGGCAAGACAAGTAGTCTCGACGTGGCGCCCAACACTCTTTTAGTGCAAGCCCTGCGCGAGAACCTGAAACTCACGGGCACCCATGTGGGCTGCGACACGGCGCAATGCGGCGCCTGCACTGTCATCATGAATGGTCGTGCGGTCAAATCGTGCAACATCCTGGCAGCGCAAGCCAGCGGCGCAGAAATCTCCACCATTGAAGGCCTGGCCAAACCCGATGGAACGATGCACCCGATGCAGGCGGCATTCAAAGAATGCCACGGCCTGCAATGCGGTTTCTGCACCACCGGCATGGTGATGAGCGCAGTTGACTTGTGCACGCATCACCCCAAGGCCAGCGAGGGTGAGATTCGCGAACTGCTCGAAGGCAACCTGTGCCGCTGCACGGGCTATCAAAATATTGTCAAGGCTGTGCAGCTCGGTGCTGTCGGCATGGCCACCGCTTAACACCGCTTAACTGGAGAAAAATTCATGGGCGCACCCGATTTTGCAAAACTGCCGCACATTGGCGAGAGCCTTCGTCGCAAGGAAGACTACCGTTTTCTGACTGGCGCAGGCAACTACACCGACGACATCAACCAGGCCAACCAGACCTATTGCGTCTTCGTGCGCAGCCCGCACGCGCATGCCAACATCAAAGGCATCGACCTAACCAAGGCCAAAGCCATGCCGGGCGTTGTTGAAATCTTCACCGGCAAAGACATCGACGGCAAGATGGGCGGCCTGCCGTGCGGCTGGCTCATCACCAGCACCGACGGCACGCCGATGAAGGAGCCGCCCCATCCGATCTTGGCGATTGGCAAAGCGCGCTACGTGGGCGACCAGGTGGCAATGGTGATTGCGGAGACGCTGGAGCAAGCCAAAAACGCTGCCGAAGCCGTTGATGTCGATTACGACGTGCTCTCTGCCGTGGTTGATGTGCGTGATGCCGCCAAAGGCACCGCTTTGCACGAGGCATCGCCAGACAACCATTGCTACAAGTGGGCGATTGGCGACAAAGGCCAGGTCGATGCAGTGTTTGCCAATGCAGCCAAAATCACCAAGCTCGACTTGACCAACAACCGCCTGGTGCCCAACGCGATGGAGCCGCGTGCCGCCATCGGCATGTACAGCCGCGCGACAGAAGAGTACACGCTGTATGTGTCGAATCAAAACCCGCACGTCGAACGCCTGTTGATGACGGCTTTTGTGCTGGGTCTGCCCGAGCACAAGGTGCGCGTGATCGCCCCTGACGTGGGCGGCGGCTTCGGCTCCAAAATCTTCTTGTACGCGGAAGATGTGGCGCTCACCTGGGCGGCCAAGCAAGTCAACCGCAGCATCAAATGGACGTGTGAGCGCACCGAGTCTTTCTTGACCGACGCGCATGGCCGCGACCACGTAAGCCACGCCGAGATGGCGATGGATGCCAACGGCAAGTTCCTGGCGATGCGTGTCCACACCGATGCCAACATGGGCGCGTATCTGTCCACCTTTGCATCCGCTGTTCCTACCATCCTGTACGCGACGCTTTTGGCGGGCCAATACACCTGCCCACAAATCTATGTGGAAGTGGATGCCTGGTTCACCAATACCGCGCCGGTCGATGCGTACCGCGGTGCGGGTCGCCCTGAAGCGACTTATCTGCTGGAGCGTCTGGTGAGCCGCTGCGCTTGGGATTTGGGCATTGGCCAAGACGAAATCCGCAAGCGCAATTTCATCAGCAGCTGGCCCTATCAAACGCCCGTGGCTTTGCAGTATGACGTGGGCGACTACCTGCAGTGCATGACCAAGGCCCAGTCGCTTGGTGACGTTGCGGGCTTTGCGGCGCGCAAAGCGGCCAGCGAGGCGAAGGGCTTGAAGCGCGGTATCGGCTACTCCAGTTACATCGAGGCTTGCGGCATTGCGCCAAGCAACATCGCAGGTGCCTTGGGCGCACGCGCAGGTTTGTTCGAATGCGGCGAAGTGCGCGTACACCCCACCGGCAGCGTGACGGTGTTTACCGGCTCGCACAGCCACGGGCAGGGGCACGAGACTACTTTCGCGCAGCTTGTTGCGGCACGGCTGGGCATTGCGGTCGAAGCGGTTGACATTGTTCATGGTGACACCGGTCGTGTTCCGTTCGGCATGGGCACTTACGGCTCGCGCTCGCTCTCGGTTGGTGGTTCGGCCATCATGAAAGCGCTGGACAAGATCGAGACCAAGGCCAAGAAAATCGCCGCCCATTTGATGGAGGCGAGTGACGCGGACGTAGAGTTCGCCAACGGCGAGTTCACCATCAAAGGCACCGACAAAAAAGTGACCTTTGGCCAAGTCGCACTGACGGCTTACGTGCCGCACAACTACCCGCTGGACAAGTTGGAGCCTGGCCTGAACGAGACCGCGTTCTACGACCCGACCAACTTCACCTTCCCCGCAGGTACCTACATCTGCGAGGTCGAGATTGACCCGGCAACTGGCGTCACCCGCGTGGCCAAGTTCACAGCGGTGGACGACTTTGGCACCATCATCAACCCGATGATTGTCGAAGGCCAGGTACACGGCGGCTTGGCGCAGGGAATTGGCCAGGCGTTGATGGAGAACTGCGTCTATGACCGCGAAACCGGGCAGTTGCTCACCGGCTCGTTCATGGACTACACCATGCCGCGCGCCGATGACTTCCCTGAGTTCAAAATCGGCACCGTCTGCACGCCGTGTACTCACAACCCAATCGGCGCGAAAGGCTGCGGCGAGGCCGGTGCGATTGGGTCGCCCCCCGCAGTCATCAATGCCGTGCTGGATGCCTTGAGAAGCCACGGTGTCACAGACTTCGACATGCCCGCATCGCCCAGCCGCGTGTGGGAAGCCATTCAATCCGCGAAACAAACAGCTTAAGGCCTGAGGAGAACAATATGTATGCATTCACTCTAGAGCGACCCACCAGCCTGGCCGATGCGACCAAGCTGGCAACCGCCGGTTCAAAAGTCTTGGCAGGAGGTCAAACGCTGCTGGCCTCGATGAAGCAGCGCCTGTCAGACCCCGGCGCGATGGTAGATTTGGGCAATGTCAAAGAGCTGTCGGGCATCAAGCGCGAAGGCAATGCCATCGTGATTGGTGCGATGACGCGCCATCTGGATGTGGCCAACAGCGCTGATGTCAAAAACGCCATCCCCGCGCTGGCCGATTTGGCCGCGCACATTGGTGATCGCCAAGTGCGCGCGATGGGAACGATGGGTGGCTCGGTTGCCAACAACGACCCTGCGGCCTGCTATCCCAGTGCAGTATTGGCGCTGGGTGCCACCATTCACACGACGCAACGCAAAATTGCGGCGGACGACTTCTTCCAAGGGATGTTCGCCACCGCCTTGAAAGATGGGGAATTGATCACTGCGATTAGCTTCCCAGCCCCGAAAAAGGCCGCCTACATGAAGTTCGTGCAGCCTGCCTCGCGCTTCGCGTTGGTTGGTGTGTTTGTGGCGCAAACGGACGCGGGCGTGCGTGTCGCTGTCACTGGCGCGGGCAACGGCGTGTTTCGCCACAAAGGGCTGGAAGCGGCATTGACCAGCAGTTTCACTGCTGCGTCTGCTGCGTCGGTGAAGATCGATGCGTCTAACCTGAATGCCGACATCCATGCGTCTGCCGCGTACCGGGCTAATTTGATCAGCGTGCAGACTCAGCGCGCGGTCACTAAAATACTGGGCTGATTCCCACAAGCTGTTGTCAAACCGCAGGCCCCGTGTTGACCGACGCGGGGTCTTTTTTTTGAGCTGTTCATAATGTTTCCAACGATTGACTCGCTGATCGCAGCCTTGATGCAGGCCGGCTATTTTGCCGACCGACGGTTGGCCACGGCCGTCTTTCTGGCGCTGAAGCTGCAACGCCCGCTCTTACTCGAAGGCGAGCCCGGTGTGGGCAAAACAGAATTGGCCAAAGCGCTCAGTACCGCCTTGCAGCGCCAATTGCTGCGCCTGCAATGCTACGACGGGCTGGAGCAGCGCGAGGCACTGTACGAATGGAACTACGCCGCGCAACTGCTGCACATGCGCGCGGCCGAGTTGGATGCGAACGGCAAAACCAACACCGCTACGATTGAGCGCGAGGTCTACCAAGACCGCTACCTCATTCGCCGCCCGCTTTTGCAAGCGCTGCAAGCCCCCGCGCCGGGTGCCGTGCTGCTGATTGACGAGGTGGATCGAGCGGATGAGCCGTTTGAAGCCTTTTTGCTCGAATATTTGGGCGAGTATCAAGTCAGCATTCCTGAAATTGGCACTGTGCGCGCAGCCATCGCGCCAGTGACGATTTTGACCAGCAACCGCACGCGCGAGTTGAACGACGCTGTGAAGCGCCGCTGCCTCTACCACTGGCTGGATTACCCCGATCGCGCGCGCGAGCTGGCGATCATCCAGGCGCAGGTGCCGGGGCTCTCGCAGGCGCTGTCGCAGCAAGTTGCAGACTTTGTCGGGCGCATTCGTAGCCAGCCCTTTGCCAACGCTTTTCAACGCGCACCAGGCATTGCCGAGAGCGTGGAATGGGCCAAGGCGCTGGTGGCGTTGGACACAATTACCGTCGACCCCGAAATCATCGCCGACACAGCGGGTATTTTGTTCAAACAACGTGAAGATGTTGCCGCACTCACTGCCGATATGGCCAGTGCTTTGCTGAAACCTGAAGAAGAACCAGCGTGAGGACTCCGTGCAATTAGGAGATTCTCGAACGGGCAAGCTGGCCGACAACATCGCTGGCTTTGGCCGCACCTTGCGCCGTGCAGGCGTGCGGGTTGACAGTTCACGCATCGCACTGGCAACGCACGCGGCGGTTGCTGTCGGCGTGAACGAGAAGCAAGACATCAGCGCGGCGCTGGAAGCCGTGATGGTCAGCCGCGAGCAGGATCGCATCATCTTTCGCGAGCTGTTTGACGCCTATTTCCGTAACCCCGAGATGGCGCAAAAGCTGTTGTCGCAGTTGCTGCCCAGCGCCGAGGGCAAGGCCGAGCCCAGCAAGCGTCGCCCGCGCGTGCGCGAGGCCTTGGCGCCGCAAAATGCCTTTGGCCAGCAGGCCAAGCCGAAGCAGGAAGATCAAAAAGTTGAGTTCGATGCGGTGATGACGGCGAGCGACGTGGATCGCTTGAAGCATGCCGACTTCAACTCGCTCTCGGGTGCCGAATACCGCCTGGTGGAGCAACTCGCTCGCGACGTGCGGCTGCCGCTGCCGCACTTTGCATCGCGGCGCATGCACCCAGCGGGTACGGGTGCGCGCATCCACTGGCCAGGGGTGATGCACCAGGCCGCGCAAACCGGTGGCGAGCTGGTGCGCCTGCCCCGCTTGGCGCGGCGTGAGCAGGCATTGCCGATCTTGATTTTGGTGGATGTTTCTGGCTCGATGGAGCGCTATTCCCGTTTGTTGCTGGCATTTCTGCACGCTGCCACGCGCCGCCACCCGCGCCGTGATGTGTTTGCGTTTGGAACCCATCTCACCGACTTGACGCCCGCCTTCAAACTGGCCGATACCGACGATATGCTGGCCCACGCGAGCGTGGCGATTGACGACTTTGCCGGCGGTACCCAGTTGGGGGAGTCTCTGGCGACATTACGTCACAGATTCTCGCGGCGCCTGGTCGGGCGGCGCACCTTGGTGCTGATGATTACCGATGGTCTGGACACGGGTGAGCCGTCAGACCTTGAACAGGAATTGGCATGGCTCAAGCGGCGCAGCAGGCGGCTGCTATGGCTCAACCCCCTGTTGCGCTTTGAGGGCTATGCCCCTATCGCGCGCGGTGCCGCAGCGCTGCACAGTCAGGTTCATGGCATGCTGGCGGTTCACAATATAAGCAAGCTCGAAGATTTGGCTGCCAGCTTGGCAGCATTGATGAA
>JANOTO010000490.1:0-2448 GCA_031416395.1 Rhodoferax sp.
AGCCACAGCGGGTACTTCCAGGCGTGGCGGATCACGAAGAAAGTCAGGATGGTGGTGATCAACATGTCGGTCGTCACCGCAATGCCGTAAGCGGCCGCGAGGTTGCCCGATGTCTTGAACATCACCACCGCGAGAACAATCGCGACAAACAGCCCCCAGTTCACGAATGGAATGTAGATCTGCCCGGTGTCCCGCACGCTGGTGTGCAGAATGTTCAGGCGCGGCAGATAGCCCAACTGAATCACCTGCTTGGTGACACTGAACGCACCCGTGATCAACGCCTGTGACGCAATCACCGCCGCCATGGTGGCCAGGATGATGAGCGGAATCAAGGCCCAATCCGGCGCCATCATGTAAAACGGATTCTTCACAGCAGCCGGGTTCTTCAGCAGCAGCGCGCCCTGGCCAAAATAATTCAGCGTGAGCGCAGGCATGACGATGCTGAACCAGGCCAGCCGAATCGGCTTTTTGCCAAAGTGGCCCAGGTCGGCGTACAGCGCTTCAGCCCCGGTCACACACAGCACAATCGCGCCGAGCATGATGAACGCGGTGCCTGGGTTGCCCCACATGAAGCTCACCGCATACCAGGGGTTGAGCGCTTTCAAAATAACAGGGTTGGTGGCAATGTGCATCACGCCCAGCAGCGCCAGCACCGCAAACCACACCAGCGTGATCGGCCCAAAAAACTTGCCAATGCCCGCCGTGCCGCGCTTTTGCACGAAGAACAGGAGGAACAGCACGATCAGCGTCAGCGGCACGATGTAAGCGTGAAACTTGGGCGAAATCACCTCCAGCCCTTCCATCGCACCCAGCACCGAAATCGCCGGAGTGATGACGCCATCGCCATAAAACAGGCAAGTGCCAAAGATGCCAACGATCAGCAGCACCCGGCGCAATCGCGGGCTCTCCTTCACAGCCTGCGAGGCCAGCGCCAACATCGCCACCAGGCCGCCCTCGCCGTTGTTGTCGGCCCGCAGCACCAGCACCACGTACTTGAGCGACACGATGACGGTCAACGTCCAGAAGATGATGGACAACACGCCGTAGATGTTGTCCGGCGTGAAGGCGACGTGCCCCGAGCCGAATATTTCTTTGACCGCATACAGCACGCTGGTGCCAATGTCGCCATAAACCACACCAATGGCGCTGAGGGTAAGCGCCACGAGTGACGACTTCGACGATTTGCTTGCTGACACACATTCACCCCGGCTTTCAGATGGCGAGGGTTCCGTTCGGATAGGGATGGCTATTTTGCACTGCCCCGGCGCAGCAACTTACCGGGTGAAGCCCCTAAATCACTTGGCGAGGTGTTTTGTTGCAGCGCAGCAACTGACGGCATTCACGGGTTTGCAGAAAGTATGCAATCGCACGATGACCCACTGGACATTACTATAATATTAATAGCTAACTATGCAATATATTCGAGAGCCAGAGGGTGATTTTATTCATAATTTGGGTAAAAGCTGAGTTTTGACGATTAAAATTAACTTCCAGGTTAATTTTTACTGAATTTCTACCACAAATGTAGTAAACTGATCGGATGTTACCCGGTTAGCTCGCGTCAAGCCTTTTGCCATGATGACTGTTTTTATGTACAGTATTCATGTGCAACACGCACTCACCAAATCCCCTTCAGGAGCAATTCATCATGCTTGATCACATGACTTTCCGCGTAACCGATATCGGTCGCGCTAAAGCTTTTTACAGTGCGGCCCTTGCGCCATTGGGCTACAGCCTATCTTTCGAAGGCAACTACGGCGCCAACATTTTGGGTTTTGCCTACCCAGACTCCTCTGAGCCTGACGGCAAAAAGGCCGATGTGTGGTTCATTGATGGCCCCTCACCCTATGGCGGGCCGCCAGCGACTACGGGCTGTCACCTGGCGTGGCGGGCAGAAAGTCGTACGCAAGTGGATGCTTTTTACGTCGCAGCGATCAACGCCGGCGGAAAAGACAATGGCGCCCCAGGTCTGCGCCCAGACTATCACCATCACTATTACGGTGCCTTCGTCATTGACCCAGAAGGCAACAACATTGAAGCGGTGTGCCATCTGCCTGAATAAGTAAATTTGAGTACAATAATACGTACTTAAACCAAACCACGAACCCACCCACCATGCACGCCGTCACCTACTCCGAGGCCCGCGCCAACTTTGCAGCGATGCTGGACAAAGTCAACAACGACCATGCGCCGGTGTTGATCACGCGCCAGCAAGGCAAGCCTGCGGTGTTGATGAGTCTGGAAGATTTTTCCGCCTGGGAGGAGACGGCGTACTTGCTGCGCTCGCCCGAGAACGCGCGCAGGCTGAAGGGGGCGATTGACCGACTCAATCAGGGGCAAGGCTTGGTAAAGAAGCCATCAGATTTGGTTGATTAGCCGCTGGTTGATTAACCGCTGGTCGGTTGCCGCATGCATGCGCTGAAATTTGACCCAGAGGCGTGGGACGAT
>JANOTO010000491.1:0-4292 GCA_031416395.1 Rhodoferax sp.
CTACAAACTCCAATTGAAACATGATGCGCTGGTTGGCGGATGCCAGGCTAGTTTGCAGTTGCTCCACCACAAAGCGGGCCAACCAGCAGCCTGCGTCGTATTCCAACCCAATCACCGCATCGACCAGCTTGCGGTCTGCCAAGCTGAAGTTCAGGCGGCCCACGCTGTACCAATGCCCTTCACCCAAGCCGCGTCCTTGCCCGAGGTTTTGCCCCTTGTCGCCCCAGAGGTCGTTCAAAGGCCATTGCCAGCCGATGTCGAGCTGTTCGCTTGAATCGCGCTGGAAGCGGTACGCTGCGGTGATAACTCGGTAGTTGCCGGGGCTGTAGCGCGCACCGATGGTGGCACGGGTTGATTTCTCAGTCTTGGGGTTGAACTGCACTGTGGAGTCCAAAGACCAACGGGGGTTCCAACTCAAGCCCGCGCCCAGCAGCACGTCACTGAAGCGTTCAACAACTGGCGCACCACCAGGCAAAGTGATGAGTTGATCCTCCAGCCGCAAGCGCTGGGCAATGCCCAAACGCGCCACTTCGGCACCGTCTATCGGGTCCAGCAGGCGGGTCGACAGCCCCAGCGTCAGCAGGTTGTTATCCGAGATGCGGTCATTGCCGACAAAGGCGTTCTCGGTGTAGATCGTGGCAAAGTTGAAGTCCGTCGCACCCGAGTCGTAGTTGGGCAGCAGGTTTTGATCGCGAAACGGTGTGGCCACGTAGAACAGGCGGGGCTCCAGTGTTTGCAGCAGGTCGCGCCCGAAGTAACTGGCCTCGCGCTCAAAAACCATGCCGCTGTCCAGACTGAAGGTCGGCACGGCACGGCTGGCGGACGTTGCGCCATTGCTCAGCGGCGCATCAAACACATATTGAGCTGCATGCAATTGCAGTTTCGGGCGAACGAACCAACCCGGACTGTCCCACGTGCGGCTGACTTGCCCGAGAGCGAAGGTGCGCCGTGCGTTGGGTTGGCCCGTAAGGTTGCGGTCTGCATCGAATTGGGTGTGGTCAGCATCCACCGACACGTCAAACCCACCTACGCCACGCGTATACCGTCCCACCAATTGGGGCAAGCGGTCATACGGCGGCACAATGGGCGAGTCAACATCTTGCAGTGTTTGCCACTTTAGCGCGCGAACGCTGGCTGCAAAATCGCCCCGCGCCCAAGACACCTTGGCCTCATTGGCCAGCAGGCGCTGCGTCAAGCTGCTGGTGCCAAAGCTCGCGCTGTTGCTCACGCGGGTGAAGTCCTTCCAGTGGTTATCATCACTGACGCGATTTAGGTTGACACTCACGCCCAGTGGGCTGAGCACGGCAAAGGGGGTGTTGACCACGCCGTTGTAAACGGAATTCACGCTCCAGCGGTCGCTTGCGCGCAGCGTGTCACCGGGCATCCACGTAGCACCGACTGTGCCGGCGTAGTTGGACTCCAGATAGCGAAACTCACCGCCCAAATTTACACCGCGTTTAGTCATCAGCGTAGGCGAAAATTTGGCATCGCGGTTCGGGGCGATATTCCAGTAATAGGGCAGGGTCAACTCGGCTCCGTTGACGTTGTCCAGCCCGATTGTGGGTGGTAAAAAGCCGGATTTGCGCAGGTCGCTCAACGGAAAGCTCAAGTACGGCACCGGCAGAATCGGAAGGCCCTTAAAGCTCAACACCGCACCCTTGGCTACACCGATGTCTTCCTCGTAGTCCAACGTCATCGAGGCAGCCTTCAAGATCCAGTCGGGCATCCAACTCGGGCCAGGCAACCGCCTGCACGTGGTGTAGGTGGCATTGGTGATGACGGAGCGCTTTTCGTCCAGAAAATCCACCCGGTCCGCCTGCCCATGGCCACCTTGCAGAAATTGGTAGCGCGGCTTGAGGAAGAAACCCTCAAATGCATCGACCTTGAGCTCGAGCTGCGGCCCTTCGTACACGTTGCCGGCGCGGTTGATGTAGACATTGCCACTGGCTTTGGCCAGGTCATCCAGCTGGTTGTGCTCCAACCTGTCTGCGCGCACCACCAGATCACCCCGACGCAGCACGGCATTGCCTTCCAGCACTGTTTCCAGGTCGGTGCGGCCACTGGCACGCTCGCCATACAGATACGTGGGCAGCGCGGCGCGTTGCGATGCGCTCAGCAGCTCCTGCAATTGCAGGGTTGGCTTGAGCAGCAGCGGGGGTTGCGGGGTGCCAGGTGGCGGCAGCGCAGTTGATGCCTGTGCTTGAACCGAGCTGTGGTTCGCAAACGCACACAGAATCATGGCGAACTGAGCTTGTCGCGTCAGTTTCGGCTTCATGGATGGCGATGTTCGGGGTTGAACTGGCAGTTTGTCAAAAGATAAGGTCACGCATCACTTTGTAGAATGGATTATCCATGAGCCCAAGCCCACCTTCCTCCAATCCCCCTGCTTCGCCAGTGACCTGGACAGACCCTTCGCGAGAAGCTGCGTTCAACACCTGGCTTGTCAGCCTTGGTGCGCATTCATTGCAACCGGTAACACTTCGCCTGGCCTCTGTTGATGCCAGCTTTCGGCGGTACCTGCGAATTGACTCGGCAAACGGAACGCGCATCATCATGGACGCGCCGCCCAGCAAAGAGGACAGCAAGCCTTTTGTGGACATCGCCCGCTTGATGGCACAGGCGGGTCTTCATGTTCCGACGGTGCTCGACTGGGACGAGACCCACGGCTTCTTGCTAATGACCGACCTGGGCGACAAAACCATGATGCAAGCCATGGTGCGAGACAACCCGCAGGCCAATGAAGCCAGCTACTTGCAGGCGGTCGATGCGCTGATTGCTTGGCAACTCGCGTCCAAGCCGGGCATCCTGCCGCCCTACGATGAGGCGCTGCTGCGTCGTGAACTTGAGCTGTTTCCCGACTGGTATTTGGCGCGCCACCGGGGCATTGCCGTTGAAGGCGACGTTCGCAACACGTTGGATGCCGCGTTCCAGCACATCGTTGCGCAAAATTTAATGGGGCCGTCTGTTTACGTGCATCGCGACTTTATGCCCAGAAACTTGATGCACGGCAGTCCACCAGGTGTTTTGGATTTTCAAGATGCTGTCTACGGCCCCATCACCTACGACATTGCCAGCCTGATGCGCGATGCATTCTTGACCTGGGAAGAAGACTTTGTGCTGGACATCACCATCCGTTATTGGGAGAAAGCACGCAAGGCGGGCCTGCCAGTCGGCGACGATTTTGGTGAGTTTTACCGGGGCGTGGAGTGGATGGGCTTACAACGCCACCTCAAGATTGCAGGCATCTTCGCGCGCCTCACTCTGCGCGATGGCAAGCCACAGTACTTGGCGGATACACCGCGCTTTATCGACTACATCCGTGCCACGTGCAGCCGCTACCGCGAATTGAAACCCCTGCTGCGTCTGATCGACCGCGTGGAAGGCATTGAAGCCGCCACCGGGTTTGCCTACGGCCGGGTTTAAAACCTGTCGCTCATCTGACGCTCATGCCCCGCTTTTACTGCCCCGTGCCGATGGCGACTGGCGATGCCCTTAGCCTGCCCGCAGGTGCCGCACGCCACGTGCAGGTGCTGCGCCTACAGCCGGGCGACGGCATCACATTATTCAATGGCAATGCATCGCCCGGCGGTGAATTTGAAGCCACCGTGACTCGCATGGGCCGCAGCGACGTTGACGTCAAAATCGGCATCTATTACGCGATTGAGCGCGAGGCTGCCCGCGCGGTTCATCTGGCTGTTGGCATGCCCGCCAATGACCGCATGGACTGGCTGGTCGAAAAAGCCACCGAGCTGGGCGTTGCGAGCATTCAACCGTTGATCACTGAGCGCAGCGTACTGCGTTTGTCAGGCGAGCGGGCGGACAAAAAACAGGTCCATTGGCAAAGCGTCGCCGTGGCCGCGTGCGAGCAGTGCGGGCGTAACCGCGTGCCCGTCATTCACCCGGTGATGAGTCTTACGGCTTGGCTCAAAACGCATCGACCGGGTAACGCGTGTCTGCTGTCGTTGCGCGACGGGAGCGTACCTCTGCACGACATGGCTCGTGGGGCGATGCTTGATGCGGCAATAACCTTTTTGTCTGGCCCTGAAGGCGGCTTGAGCGACGGTGAGGAGCTGGCCGCGCTCGTCAGCGGATTTGAGGGCGTATCGCTCGGCCCGCGCATACTGCGCGCCGAGACGGCGGCGCTGGCAGCGCTTACACTCATATTATGAAAAAGAACCTCTGGCTGTTGGCGATCTGCCAGGGGCTCTTCCTGACCAACAACGTGGTCTTCATCGCGATCAACGGCTTGGTGGGCTTCAGCCTGGCACCGTTCGGCTGGATGGCTACGTTGC
>JANOTO010000492.1:0-2331 GCA_031416395.1 Rhodoferax sp.
CAACGCCGCGATTCGCCCGATTAGTGGATTTACGAGCATGCACCAAAAAAAACCCCAGCACTGGGCTGGGGGATAAGCCTATTTGCTGTCACACATCAAGGCCCCGCTCAGGGAGGAAAAGCGGGAGGTGGCAAGCCACCCGCTTGTAATTTAGCAAATTTGGGGATGGGTTTCAAGTGTTTACTTCAAAATCTTCGGCTTGAAGCGACAATACTTCACGAGATTTACCCCTACTCACGCTATTCACGCCATGCTCCTGCCCGCACCCTTCCCCACGGCCCGCCCTCGTCGGCTGCGCCGCGATGAATTCACCCGAAACCTGGTGCGCGAGCACGCGGTGACGGCGCATGACCTGATCTACCCGGTGTTCGTTGTTGATGGAAAACAACACCGCCACGCCATCGCTTCCATGCCCGGTGTGGAGCGCTTGAGCCTGGATTTGTTGTTGCCTGTAGCTGAAGAATGTGTCGCTCTGGGCATTCCGGTGATGGCGCTTTTCCCGGTGATTGACCCAGCTTTGAAAACACCGGACGGCCAGGAGGCGATGAACCCCCTTGGCCTGATCCCACGCGTGGTGAGCGAACTGAAGAAGCGTTTCCCCAAGCTGGGCATCATGACCGACGTGGCGCTGGATCCCTACACCAGCCACGGCCAAGACGGCCTGCTCGACGACGAAAACTACATCATGAACGACGAAACCGTTGAGGTGCTGGTGAAGCAGGCACTCACACAGGCTGCGGCGGGCGTGGACATCGTTGCCCCCAGCGACATGATGGACGGCCGGATAGGCGCGATTCGCCAAGCACTGGAGACGAAGCGTTTCATCCACACCCGCATCATGGCCTACAGCGCCAAGTACGCGTCAGCTTTTTACGGACCGTTTCGCGATGCCGTGGGTTCTGCCGCCAATTTGGGCAAGGCCAACAAAAAGGTCTACCAAATGGACCCCGGCAATACCGACGAAGCGCTGCGCGAGGTGGCCATCGACATTGCTGAAGGGGCCGACATGGTGATGGTCAAGCCCGGCATGCCCTACCTGGACATCGTGCGCCGCGTGAAAGATGAGTTCCACGTGCCGACGTTTGCCTACCAAGTCTCCGGCGAATACGCCATGCTGAAAGCAGCTGCGCAGAACGGTTGGCTGGATCATGACGCGGTGATGATGGAAAGCCTGCTGGCCTTCAAGCGCGCTGGCGCCGATGGCGTGCTGACCTACTTTGCGCGGGACGCGGCGCGGCTGCTGGCAGCCAAATAACGCCTAAGCGGCGTCGCGACGTTCAAAATAAGCCCATGCGCATCATCACGATCCAAGGCACCGCGGTTTCAGAAAGCGCGGAGCTGCCAACCCAGTTGCCCGCCAGCGGCTTCTTGTGGATTGCCTGCGGGCGGCGCGAGTTTGAGGTGATGCAGGCGCAGATTCAAAGCGCGTTGCAGGCGTTGTGTGGCGTGCAGTTGGTTGATCTTCACCTTTCGGATTTGATGAACAACCAATTGCCCTCGCACTACGACTACACCTCCCAATATGACGTGCTGGTGTTCCGGCGGCTGGCTTCGGGCAACACTACGACGGGTAGCGAGACTGATCTGTCGCAGCCCGGTCAACCCTTGGTTCGAGTCTCGGCGCGCGGCGGCCCGCCGGTGCTCAGACGCATCGACACCAGCCCGGTCGGGTTTGCCGTGCTGGATCGCATCCTGCTCACCGTACACCCCACCGATTGCGCCGTGCGTGATGCCTATGCCAGCAAGCTGCTCAGCGCCGTCCCGATCGAAACCCGCAGTGCAGGTACACGCCTGCCAACCAGCCCGGCCGACCTGATGCTGCGCATCATCAACCAGATGGTCGACGGCTTTTTGGAGCTGCGCCGCGAGCTGACGCGCCAGTTGGATCATTGGCAAGACGAGTTGATCAACCCGCGCACGCGCTTTAGCAACTGGCGCTCACTGCTGGATGCGCGGCTCTCGCTGCATCATCTGGACGAGATTTGCGAAGACCAGCGTGCCGCGCTGCAAGACTGGATTGAGGCGCTGAAAACCTGGCCGGATGCGCAAACGCCGCAGGAGTCACGCGAGCGCGACCTGCTGGAAGTGCGCAGCCGCGACGTGCTCGAGCACATTGAGCGGGTAGTGCATCACGTGCGCCGCCTGGAGCAAAGTGCCGAGACAGCGGTGCAAATCCACTTCAGCGTGCAGGGCAGCCGAACCAACGACATCATGCGCACACTCACCGTGCTGACCGCCATCTTTTTGCCGCTGAACCTGATCACCGGGTTCTTCGGAATGAACTTTGATGGCCTGCCGCTGATTCACCGGTCAACCGGTGTGTGGTGGGCG
>JANOTO010000493.1:0-2193 GCA_031416395.1 Rhodoferax sp.
AAGGGCAATTTGTCGATGACCACCATTTGCAGCGCTTCGCCCGGCACATCGATACCTTCCCAAAACGAAGCCGAGGCCACCAGAATGCAACCCAGCTTCCCATCGCCGTTGCCCACGCGAAATCGCTCCATCAACTCCCGCTTGGGCAATTGGCCCTGCACCAGAATTTCCACAGTTTGAGACGCATTGAACTGAACCTTCAGCGCGTCACTGATCGTGCGCAACGCCTTCAACGTGGTCGTCAAAACCAGCGTGCGACCACTGATGATGCTCGCCGCTTTGGCAACCAGCTCGGCCACCGCATGGCTGTGCTGGGGGTCCGCCGGTTTGGGGAAATTGCGTGGCACATAAATGCCTGCCTGTTCGGCGTAGTTGAAGGGGCTCTGCACTTTGAGGATCTCGGCATCGGCCAATCCGCAAGGTTCGGTGAACCAACTTAATTGCGCATCGTCACCCAAAGTGGCTGACGTGAAGACCCAGGATCGACCCGATGCTTCCTGTGACTCCGTTTGCAACAACTTTTTTTGGACAGCGCTTGCAATGTTCAGTGGAGACTCCACCAGGCGCAGTTGCGCACCCACATCGAGCCACCGCACAGATCCCGCCGCACACGGCATCAAGAACATCGCGATGCCCTCCTTGATGCCCAGCACGCGCTCCTTCAGGCGGACGAAATCGGGTGCCGTGTCTGCCACATGTTCCAGCGCTTTTGCCGCGTTCTCACACGCCATTGCAACGGCGGACAGCAGCTCTCGCCAATCGTCTTGGTTGAACTGGTCAGGCGCTGCCGACAGCCACCTGATCTTGCCGCCTGCCGGGGGGCTGCCCACCATCAAGCGCAACTCGCGGCTTGCCAGCTCAAGCTCGGCCGCGACCTCATTCCAGTCAACCAGCCCGCGCGCCAAGCTCAAACCGGTCGCCAAGATGTCTCTCGCGCAGTCGAGCAACTGGCCTGTTGTCACGAACCGCCCCAGAAACTGCACGCCAATCTCGTTGAGCTGATGCGCTTCGTCAAAGATCACGGTGTTGACCGTGGGCAACAGCTCGGCCATACCCGACTCACGCACCGCCATGTCGGCGAAGAAGAGGTGATGATTGATCACCACAATGTCTGCCGCAAGCGCGTCGCGACGGGCCAAATTCACATGGCAGGCACGAAACTGGGGGCATTGAGAGCCCAGGCAGTTTTCACGCGTGGAAGTCACCAGCGGGATGAGCGGCGACCTCTCGTCAAGCCCTTTCAACTCCGCCAGATCGCCCGTCGCCGTGGTGAGGGCCCAGTGTTCAATCTTGCCCAGGGCCCGCATTGACAGGGTGTCACGCACAGCCGAATCCTGACGCGCCAACGCCATCCGATGCAGGCAGAGGTAGCTTGAGCGGCCCTTCAGCAAAGCGATTCTTACGGGCAGCCCGAGCGCCTTCACCAAGAGCGGCAAGTCGCGGCCAAATAATTGGTCTTGAAGTGCTTTTGTCGCGGTTGAAACCAACACCCGCCCACCGCTTAGCAGAGCTGGGACGAGATAGGCAAAAGTCTTGCCAATGCCCGTGCCCGCTTCGACCACCAAAGCACCACCGTTCTCAAGCGTCCGGGCAATGGCCAGCGCCATGTCGACCTGGCCCTGCCTGGGCCGAAACTCTTCAATCACCATGGTGAGCCGTCCGCCCTCAGCAAACACCCCCAACACGCTGTCTTGCAATGTCATGCCGGCCTGCGACACCCTCATGCGGGCTCGTCGGGCGTGAGTTCGCGCTCAAGCCGGGCGATCGCGTCACGCAACGCCAGACGGCGTTTTTTCAACCGACGCATCATCAACTCGTCCAGAGGAACCTCGTCGCTGGTTTTGTCAATCAAGGCATCCAGATCGCCATGCGCCATGCGCAACTCGATCAGTTGGCGGTTGCTGGAGTGGAGGTTTATGAACAAAAATACCTTAAAAATACGCTTTAGCCAGAACGCATACTTGCTCTGATAATACGGACAGCCATTCATGCCACACGTTACTTGCAGACACTGCAATCCAATATGCTCAAAGGTTACCGACTTACCGCTTCAACTGGCATCCACAAGGGTGACCGTGAATACCAGCAGGATCAGGTCGCCCTGCTGAATCACCCCCGAATTAACGGATGCATCCTCGCAATTGTCGCAGACGGCATGGGCGGGCGCAGTGGTGGACGCAAGGCCTCCGACCA
>JANOTO010000494.1:0-11130 GCA_031416395.1 Rhodoferax sp.
GGTTCGTCTGCCTTGAGGTGTGGGGCGATGTACAGGCCCTGGCCCACGATGAACGCCACCGGGAACACATAGCCCCACAGCTTGAAGTTGACCCACGCATCCGTCGAAAAATACGCCGCCACATAGCCGTTGATCACCGCCATGAAGAGACAATAGGCGATCCACACCACGTTGAGCCGCATCCACACTCTATCGGGCAGTTCGAGCTGGCTGCCCAGCATCAGCTTCAAAAAGTTCTTCTTCGCAGTCCACAGCGCAATTGAAAGGCCCAGCGCCATCGCCATGTATAGCACCGTGGGCTTCCACTTGATGAACAGGTCGTTTTGCAGCACCAGCGTCAAGCTGCCAAACGCCAAGATTAGCAGCAGCGTGATCTTGTGCATGGTGGTCAACTTGCGGTCCATCGCGTAAATCAACACCATTTGCATCACGGTGGCAGCCATCAGCACCCCAGTCGCCGCGTAAATATCGTAAAGCTTGTACGCCCCCACAAACAGCACGATGGGGAGGAAGTCAATCAGAAATCTCATTCGGGCTTGAACTCCAATGACGCAGAGTTCATGCAATAACGCAAGCCTGTGGGTGCCGGGCCATCTTCAAATACATGCCCCAAGTGCGCCCCGCAGTCAGCGCAATGCACCTCGGTGCGCTTCATCCACAGCATGCCATCGACTTTGGTGCCCACGGCGCTCGGGTTCAGCGGCTGAAAATAACTCGGCCATCCCGAGCCAGATTCAAACTTCGCAGCCGAGTCAAACAGCGGCTTGCTGCAACAGATGCAGCTGTAAATGCCCGCCGCCTTGATGCCCTCCAGTTTGCCCGTGTAAGCGCGCTCGGTCGCCTCATGCCGAGTCACATCAAACGCCATCGGCTCAGCGCCTTTTTGCGAGAGCAATGCCTTCCACTGTGCGTCCGTCTTTTCAATTTTGTAAGTCATGCATGTATTTTCTCAGGTTTCGAGGGCGGTGGTTTTGTAAGGACAGAAGGTTGGGACACGAGCTGCAAATGCAGAGTTCCGCGCTTGGTGATTTTGCGTTGTCAAGTGGTTAGGGCCCGTTCGGGTAGAAGTTTTTTATGCTATAATAAATATAGCTATCTATGCATATTATTTAAGAGCTAGAAGCACATTTCATTGATATATTCGGCAGTGGGTCGATTTTGGGCTGTTATTGGGTAAAAACTTACTACAATTGTGGTAAATTTTGAGAAAAATCGACCTCAAGACAGATTCGTGACAAAAATCACCAATAATTAAGGTCTTAGCTCTCGTAATATTTGCGGACAACGCTATATATTTAGTAGTAATTTAGTCTTTGCGACCAGGCTACGGCGGGCTCAGAAATTGGATGATGCCTGTTGAGATTCCTGTTGAGATAAGGCGGTCCCTGCCGCCATCATGGGTAGCCGCAATTCGTTCTGGATCAAGCCTTGCGCCGCCAGCGCCGCCTTGATGGAGGCGGGGTTGGGTTCACCAAACATCGCTTCGATCACCGCTGGCAGTGGCTCCCATGCGCGGCGTGCCTGGGCCAGGTCACCATTTTTCAGATGGCGAATGACATCGACAAACGCGGCGGTGTGCACATGGGCGCTGGCTGCGATGGCCCCTGCGCCGCCTTGGGCGACTGTGGTGAACAGTTGCATGTCTTCACCCGCCAGCACGGACAGTTGACCGTCAGCGATCAAGGCGCGGGTCTTGACGGCATCGCCGCCGCAGTCTTTGATGGCCTTGATGTTGGGGTGTGCCGCGAGGCGCATCAGGGTGCTCAGCTCAATCACCACGCCGGTGCGGTAGGGAATGTCGTAGATGATTAGCGGGACTTTTGCAGTGTCTGCAATCGTGGTGAACCACGCCTCCAAGCCCGCCTGTGAGGGCCGGATGTAGTGCGGCGCGGGCACCAGCAGGCCCGCAATCGGGTGGGCACCCAGCAGCTTGACCCAGGCCAGCATCTTGGGCAGGTTGTAGCTGGAGGTTCCCATCACCACGGGCAGATCGCCACACGCATGCAAGACGGTTTGCAGCACGGCGAGTTGCTCGTCATCATCCAGCGCTGCGGCTTCGCCGGTCGAGCCGCACACGACGAAGCCGGACACACCCAACTTGGTATAGCGCTTGACCAAACCTGTCAGAGCGAGGTGATCCACGGCATCGTCGCGAAACGGCGTGATCAAGGGAAGCCAGAGGCCGAAAAAAGGGACTGAGTCTGAAGTTGAAGCGCGCATTCATCATTCCTTAAAGAGAAATGACCGATGGAAAACCGTTCCATCAAATGTGCGTTGAGACCTGCTGGGGTGCCGAATGCTTGGCAGTTCGAGTGGTTCCATCGCTCATCTGAGGACGGAACCACAGCTCCGGTCAGATGAGCTTTGGTTTTTTGGATTTATCGGCTTGAACGCACATGCAGCCCGCGCCGAGCGGCGTGAGGCAAACAGGTGAATTCATGGTCGGTAACATGGTTTGATGTTATCACTTCAGCACATCACATTGCCGACACGTGTGCACGCTCGGCATCACGCAGCAATTGCGCCAAGTGCAGGGATTTGATGCCCAAGGCCTGGTGAATTTGCTCGCGGCAACTGAAACCGTTGGTCAGCACTACGCTGCCTGCTGGCATTTTCCGCAGCGCTGGGAACAGCACTAACTCACCGATGTCGTTGGACATTTTCGCGTGGTCTGGGTGAAAGCCGAAGGAGCCGGCCATCCCACAGCAGCCACTGTCCAACATCGTGTAGGTAGCCCCCATGGCTTCGAGCAGGGTGGCTTCTGCCTGGTGGCCAAACAGGCTGCGCTGGTGGCAGTGGGTATGCACCACCACGTTGACGGGCAAGGCCGGCGGCGTGTATTTTTTTGCGACCAAAAACTCACCGAGGAGAAACACCGCATTGCGCAATTGCGTCGCCCTGGGATCGTCGGGGAACTGCCGGATCAACTCGTCTTTGAACACCGACATACAGCCTGGCTCCAGACCGACGACGGCAATTGGCCCTTTACTACCTTGTTTACCGCCGACGTCCAGCTTGCCCACCAGCTCAGCAAGGACGGCTGCCAATCGCTCTTTGGCCACCTCTAGTAGACCAAAGTCGTACAAAGGGCGGCCGCAGCACAGGCGCTGGTCGGGCAGTACCGCATCGAAGCCAGCCTGTGCCAGCACCTCGACCGCAGCATCTGCAATATCGGGGTCAAAGTTATCAGAAAACGTATCGACCCATAACAGCACTTGAGGGCGACCGGGTTTGACGGGTCGCGCACTTGAAGTGAGTTTACGGTGGCTTGCACGAAAACTCTTCGCCGCAAACTCAGGCAGCGCGCGCGTGGTTGCGACTCCCGCCAGGCGCTTGCCCAAGTAACCAACGACCGGGGCACGATTGAGAAAATTGAGCAAGCGCGGCGCCAGCATGGCGAGCGGCGCCCAGTCGCCAATACGGCCCATCACCCAGGCTTGGCGCGGCCTGCGCTTGCCGCTGCCGCCAGCGGATTTGCTTTGGTAGTAGTGCGACATGAACTCGGCCTTGTAGCTGGCCATGTCGGTGTGGGTGGGGCAGTCGCTGCGGCAGCCTTTGCAGGCAATGCAGGTGTCCAGCGCGGTTTTCACGGCCTCGCTGCGCCAACCGTCGGTGATGACATCGCCTTGCAGCATCTCCCACAACAAGCGCGACCGGCCCCGTGTCGATTGAGTCTCGTCGCCGGTGGCGCGGTAGCTGGGGCACATGGTGCCGCCTTGCGCCGAGCGGCATTTACCCATGCCAATGCAGCGCTCAACGGCGCGTTGGAAGCCGTGGCCTTCAGGCGAGCGAAAATCCAGCTGGGTCTGCCAATTGACGGTCTTGTAGGCGGGCCCCATGCGCAGGTTTTCATCGACCTTGAACGCGTTGACGACCTTGCCGGGGTTCAGCCGCCCACGCGGATCCCAAATGCGCTTGAAGGTTTCCATCGCCTGCATCAACTCGGGGCCAAACATCAGCGGTAAAAACTCAGCGCGCGCTTGCCCATCGCCATGCTCGCCCGAGAGCGACCCACCGTAGGCCACTACCAACTTGGCGGACTCTTCTAAGAACGCCCGCCACTGCGCCACCCCGGCGGCTGAGCGCAAGTTGAAGGTGATGCGGGCATGCACGCAACCATCGCCAAAGTGGCCATACAAGGTCGTCGTGTAGCCATGCCGATCCACCACAGCCTGGAAGTCTCGTAAGTAGTCGCCCAGCCGCGCTGGATCCACGGCGGCATCTTCCCAGCCCACCTGAGGGTCGGGTTGGTTGGGATCAATCGACAGCGCGGTGGCAGAGGCACCCGTTTCGCGAATGCTCCAAATACGTTTTTGCTCACCGGGCGCGGTGACGATCCGGTGTGACGGCGCCGGGCCTTGTGTGCGCAGCGCCAACTTGGCCCCAGCCGCGCTGGCCTGCGCGCTGGCATCGGCCAAATCAGCCCCACCAAACTCCGCCACCACCCAGGCCCGCCCAGCGGGCAGCAAGCTGATCTCCTGCGCGCACAGGCCGCGCGCCTGAAGACCGTGGATCATCACGTGATCCAACCCTTCGAGCGCAATCGGCCCGGTGGTCATGATCTCGGGCGAGGCATCGGCCGCGCAGTAAATATCAGGGAAGCCCAGCAGCAAAAGCACCCGCACCGCAGGGCTGTGGACCAGGCGCACTCTGGCCCGCAACGTCAGCGCACAAGTGCCCTCGGTGCCCACCAGCGCGCGGGCTACGTTGAAGCCGTTTTCCGGCAAAAGCTGATCCAGGTTGTAGCCCGAGACCCGGCGCTTGATGGTCGGAAAGCGGCCACGAATCAATTCCGCGTACTGGTCGCGCAGGTCACGCAATGCACGGTAAATTTCGGCTTGACGGCCACCTGCTGCGACGATGTGCTCATAGGCTTCGTCAGATGTCGGGCCAGTCCAGAACTGTGCGCCGTCGTAGGTCAGCACCTCCAGGGCCTCCACGTTTTCCACCGTTTTACCCGACATGACCGAGTGCGCGCCGCAGGAGTTGTTGCCAATCATGCCGCCCAGCGTGCAGCGGCTGTGGGTGGCCGGGTCGGGGCCGAAGGTGAGGCCGTGTTCTTGCGCGGCATCACGCAGTGCATCGCACACCACGCCTGGCTCGACCAGCGCCGTGCGTTGCAGCGGGTCAATCTCCAGAATGCGATTGCAATGCTTGGACACATCCAGCACCACCGCGTGGTTCACGGTTTGCCCGCACTGCGAGGTTCCACCACCGCGCGGGAGCACCGGCGCATCGTGCTCGGCGCAGATACGCAGCGCCTGCGCAAACGCGTCCAGCGACTTGGGTATCACCACGCCGATAGGCACCTGCCGGTAGTTAGAAGCGTCGGCTGCGTAGGCGGCCAGATGGCCCGCATCAAAGCGTACGGCATTACCCAAAGCCATGCGCAAATGCTGCTCCAGCGCAGTTGTCGATGGGGTTGCTACAGTGGTTTGCGGGGCAGGGATGCTGGACAGGGCGACGGCAGTTTGCATGGTCATCAGCCCGCCACAGAGACCTGAGCCAAACCGGCATCAACGATCAGATTTTGCCCGGTGATGCCGTCGCTGTCGTCGCTGGCAAGAAACAGTGTGGGGCGCGCGACGTGGCCGGCATCCAGGCGGAACTTGAGGCATTGCAATTCGATGAATTTTTTATCTTCGTCCGGGTTGCGCCACAACTCGTTTTGCCTTGCTGTGGCGATGGCTCCTGGCACCAGCGCGTTGACGCGGATGCCCTGTTCGCCAAGCTCGCGTGCCAGGCTGCGCGTCATGCCTGAAATGGCGGCCTTGGCGCTGGTGTAGCCAATCAAGTTGGGGCGCCCGCGCATCCAACTGATGCTGCCCATGTTGATGATGGAGCCGCCCAATGCCGCGGCCTTGAGTTGGCGCGCCACTGATTGCGTAGCGAAGACGTGGTGGCGCAGGTTGATGTTAAGGCAGTTGTCCCAATACTCGGGTGTCAGCTCGTCCAACGAATGCCGATCATCGCGCCCGGCGTTGTTCACCAGCACGCGGATGGGGCCGAAGCGCACATGCACACGTTCGAGCATGGCCTGCAATGCGGCAATGTCACGCACGTCGCAGGCTTCGTAGTAGGGTGCTTCGTGGCCAGCGCCCGATATTGACTCGATGAGCGCGTCGCCGCCGTCTTGCTTGGTGCCGCAAAAGGCCACTTGCGAGCCCTGCGCCGCAAAGGCTTTGACGATCTCTGCGCCAATGCCGGAGCTGCCGCCAGAGATGAAGACCAGTTTGTCGGCCAGTGAGGGGTAGAGCGCAAATTGCATGGAAAGGGTTAAATAGTTCGGGTGACGCGAGGGCGCTGGCTTAAACGGAGGGTGGCAGCACATCGCTCAGCAACACGGGCAAACCGGTGTCGATGCTGCGATGTGCGGCAACCCCCACGGCCACGCAGCGCATGCCTTCTTCAAGGCCGATTTCTGCCGGCAAGCCTTCACGTATCGCCTTTGCGAAGCGCACATGCTCTACGTAAGAGGCACCATAGTGCTGCCCCGTGTACTTGATGCTGCTGTCCCACACGTAGCGGTTGGCAATGCCCCGGCCACTTCCAGAGGGTGAGCCCCACACCTGGCGTTGGCCCCAATCTGCGCGGTTGCCGTGGCGCAACACCAGTGACGGAATCAGTGATTCCAAATTGCCTTTGTCACCCACCACCACGATGCTTTCTTTGTCGGTGGTGTTTTCGGCAAACATGCACAGATCCAACATGGCGCGCGCGCCGCTGGGATATTCGACAATGACGTAGGCGCTGTCCAGAATGTCGGGTGTGGTTTGGCCGTTGGGCCCGATGTAGCGTTCATCCAGATGGTTGACGCGCTGGGCGCCAGAGGCAAACACGCGCACAGCGCGCTCGCGCAGAATCAACTCCATGAGATTGAAATAGTGGCAGCACTTCTCCACCAATGTGCCGCCTGTGTTGACGCTAAAGCGGTTCCAGTCGTCCACTTTGGGATAAAACGGCTCACGGTGTTCACGAATGGCCACTTGGTGCAGCGTGCCCACTTCACCAGCATGGGCCATGCGAATCATCTCGGCCACGGGTGGCATATAGCGATATTCTTGTGCAACCCATACCAGCCCGGCTCGGCCTTTGGCGCGTTGCACCAGGTCGGCGCAATCGGCCAGCGTGGTACACAACGGCTTCTCGATGAGCAGGTGCGCGCGCGTGGGCAGCGCGTGGCGCATCACCTGCGCATGGGTGAAATTGGGGGTCGATATGACCACCGCGTCGCAGATGTCAGCATCCAGCAAATCCTCATACCGCTCAAACACTTTGGGCTGCGTGGCTGCACCGTCCAGCAAGGCTGCTGCCAATTGGCGGCTGTCGGCGTTGGGGTCTGCCAGCGCGACGATCTGTGCGCGCTCCAGCGCTTTGATGTTCTCGATGTGTTCGCGGCCCATACTGCCGCAGCCGATCAGACCATAACGAATGGTGGGTATTGCTTGCGTCATCCTTTTAAGCCTCCCTGGGTCAGGCCGCCGACCACGCGTTCCTGAAAAATTGCGATCAGCACGGCAATCGGCACGATGGCCACGATCAGCGCGGCAGAAATGATCGGCCACGGAAAACTGAATTCGCCCTGGTACAGCGTGATGCCAACCGGTAAGGTGCGCATCGACGCGCTTGAGTTCAGCGAAAGGGCCAGCAAGAACTCGTCCCACGAGTTGACGAAGGCCAAAATGCCAGCGGTAAATACACCTGGTGCCGCCAACGGAATCACCACGTGCCACAAGGTACCGATGCGCGTGCAACCGTCGATCATGGCGGCGTTCTCAAGGTCTTTGGGGATGCTTTGAAAAAAGCTCACCAGCACCAGGGTACACACGGGAAGGTTAAGCACCACATAGGGCAACACCAGTGCAGCATAAGTATTGAGCAGGTTGAGCGAGCGCATGGTCTCGAAGATCGGCACCAGCAGCGTGACCAATGGAAACATGCTGGAGGCAATGATGGCTGTGAGAATGAGCTGGCGATGCTTGAGGTTGAGCCGCGCAATCGCGTAGGCTGCAAACGAGGAGACCACCAACGACGCGGCAGTCGCCAACAGAGCCACCGTGAAACTGTTGCCCAAGTATTTAAGCAAGGGCTGGTCGGTAAACGCCTGCACGTAGTTTTGCAGTGTGGGGTTGTGCGGCCAGTAGGTGATAGGTTTTTGCACCAGCTCGACTTCAAGCTTGAGCGAGGTCAGCAAAATCCACACAGCCGGGAAAAACCCGTTGACGACGACCGCGCCAGCAGCCACCAGGCGCAGGCTGCGCGAAGACCATTGGAAATTCATGCCTGAGTCCCCACCCGTTTCAGATACACCGCCGTCACCGACATCGAAATCAAAAACATAAAGACCGCCAGCGTTGAGCCATAGCCCAGATCGAGGTATTCAATCGTGGTTTTGTGGATCAGCATTGCCAGCGTCTCGGTGGAATTGCCGGGGCCACCCTTGGTCATCGTGTAGGGAATGTCAAACGTCTGCAAGGCGGTGATGGTGCGAAAGATCAGGGCGACCACGATGCTAGGCATCAACATGGGAATGGTGATCTGCCAGAACTGTTGCCAGACGCTCGCCCCATCCACCTCTGCGGCTTCGTAGAGTGATTTGGGAATCATCTGCAAACCCGCCAGCAGGATCAAGGCCATGAACGACGACGTCTTCCAGATGATCGTCAAACAGATTGCCGCAAATGCCCAACCCGGACTGAGTAGCCACATGGTAGTTTCATCCTTGCCAAAGCGGCGCAGCACGTCATTCACAAAGCCATATTCGGTGTGGAAAAACCAGGCAAAAATCAAACCTGCAAAACTCAGTGGTAGCGCCCATGGCAACAGCAAAGCCAGGCGCACTGGCCACTTCCTTTTGAACGGCAGATTGGCCAGCAGGGCCAAGCCCATGCCGACCACCAGCGCCCCAGGCACGGTAATCAGCGTGATCAGCAGGGTGTTTTTGGTGGCGTTCCAAAAGTCCTTGTCTTTCCACACATCGGTGTAGTTGTCAAAACCGATGAATTTCACACCGGCACCGCCCGACAGGCGCAGGTCAAAAAAGCTGTTGTAAATGAGTTTTCCAATCGGGTACACCACAATCAGCGCGAGCAGCAAAAAAGCAGGCGCCAGCAGCAGCAGCGCCAGCGTTTTTTCGCTCGGATCACGTAGATTGGACACCCGCATGGACAGCCTGCGCAATATTGTCAATGCACGAGTTCGCGCATGAGTCAGCGCATGACGCGGGACAACCGACTATCGATCTCCGCCACGCCCTCAGCAGGTGTTTTGGTACGGGCAAAGATCGCACTGGTTGTCGTACGAATCGCGTCACTCACTTCGCCGTAGCGCGGGCTCATCGGGCGGCTCTGCCCTGCCACGACTGCGTTGGCTGCATCCTTGAACCAGGGCACGGCCTTGACCACGTCGGCATCGGTATAGACACCCAGTGAGGTGGGAAGCAAAGAGCCTTCAATGGCCAGAAATTTGCTCGACGCAGGTGATGCCAGAAACTGCACCAGCTTGGCAGACTCGGCCTTGCTTTTGCTGAATGCACTGACCGCCCACTGCCAGCCGCCCACACAGGTCGCGCTTTTTCCGCCTCCTATGGCGGGCAAGGGCATCACGCCAATTTTGCCTTGTACCAAGCTGTCTTTGTCGTCCTTGAAACGTTCCCAGGCAAAGCCCCAACTGATTCCAAATGCCACTTGACCGGCTTTCATTTCATTGACGGTGTCCGGTGTCTTGATCTCAGCCACATTCTTTTTGATGACCCCTTGATCGACCAGCTTGAGCCACATGTCCATACCCTTTGTCGCGGCGTCTTTGTCCAGCGTCATCTTGCCAGAGGCATCGTTAAACGACTTGCCCATGCTCCAGTAAGGCAGCAGGAACGTACACACCGTGCCTTCAATCGGTGCGCCTTGAATGGACAGGCCCTGTAGGTTGGGGTTTTTTTCGCCGTCCTGAATCTTCTTGGCCGCAACGCCCAGTTCGTCCCAGGTTTTGGGCTCCTTGATGCCGTATTTGTCCAACAGATCTTTGCGGTAGTACATGAACATCGCATCGGCAAAGCCGGGCATGGCCGCCACCTTGCCGTTGACGATGTTGGACTGCGCGTATACCGGCAAATACGCCTTCATCACGGATGGCCCGCCAACGTACGCATCCAGCGGCTCCAGCCAGCCAGCGCTGAAGTACTGCGCCGGGTTGACGATGTCGATCAAGTAAATATCAATGGCCGAGTCTTTGGCATTGAGGATGGTGCTCAGGTACTGGCGCTGTAGTTCGGACGTCGCCCCGCCCGTCTCAATGTCGATCTTGACGTTGGGGTTGGCCTTCTGGTACTGATCAAACAGCTTACGCATCAGGTCGGGCCGCTGATTCTGCCCGCCGGAAAAAACCCGCAATGTGGTTGCCTGCGCGTGCGCCGCATCTGCGAGCGTCAAGGCGAGTGACAAGGCGATAAGTGAGCGAACCAGTGGATGTGTCATGACATGAACCTTAAGTATGGTTGTGTGAACTCATGCGGGTAGCTCAAATTGCATTACCCGTCGCCGAATTAAACAAGTGCATGCGCGCATGGGTCATGTACACCGGCAACACCGTGCCAGGTGATGCCTCAAAGCTGGCTGCGCATCGCGCCACGCATTCATTCTGTCCCAGCTTGAACGTGACCAGCGTTTCTGCCCCCAGTGGCTCCAACAGGACAACAGTTGCGGGAACCGACACCGTAGCGCCGCTTGGCCCAGCGCCTGGCGTGAGCGACAGGTCTTCGGGTCGAATGCCGAACGTCAGAGCGCTCGTACCCGCAGCTCGTTGCGCCAGCGTCTGTGGTACTTCAAAGGCCACGCCACCCAAGTCCACGCTTTGGCCGTGTAGCGTGCAAGGCACAAGGTTCATCGCTGGCGAGCCGGTAAAGCCCGCTACGAACAGTGCCGCAGGCGAGTTGTAGATTTGGTGCGGGCTTCCATACTGCATCTTGTTGCCTCCACTGAGCACGGCAATACGATCAGCGAGCGTCATCGCCTCCACCTGGTCGTGCGTAACGTAGATGATGGTGGCACCCAGGCGCTGGTGCAGCTTTTTGATCTCGGTGCGCATCTCGCCGCGTAACTGCGCATCGAGGTTGGACAGGGGCTCGTCAAAGAG
>JANOTO010000495.1:0-2105 GCA_031416395.1 Rhodoferax sp.
AAACAGATGAAACAGCATGCCGCCCAAGCCGAGGAACTTGCGCCAGGCCGTACTGCGTGCTCTTTGCAAAAGTGATTTCGCCGCCGGTGCCGGCCCTTTCAGGGTGTAGCTCGCCACGCGCTCCAGCATCGCTTGCTGATCCGGCAACACCTGGTGCTTGGGCGGCCATTGGCGGCCCCAGGCGTTCCACAACAGTTGTGCGCCGGTGTGATCCAGGCTTTGCAGCTGGCGCAAATCCCATTGCGCCGTGCCAGCATCGCGCAAGGCCGCGTTCACAGCACCCCAAGTTGCGGGCTCCGCCAGGCGGGCAGCAGTCCATGCCCCAAGCAGAGTCACGCAAGGGCCTTCAGGCGAGGCGGTTTGCGTGATGCGCGGTGCAGTGTCCTCCATGGATTGGGCAAGGTTTGTTATAACCGTCTATCGTACCCTGCCCGTGCAGAATAGCGGTCTGTCCAAAAACAATCATCAAAAGCAACCCACTTCACCATGACTGATCACGCCACCCCACCGCTTGTCGGCCCCGAAGAGCTCCTCGTCGAGCAGCGCGGCCCCGCGCTTTGGCTCACCATCAACCGCGAAGAGCGACGCAACGCCATGAGCCACGGCGTGCTGGCGGGCATCGCCCAGGCCATCACCGCCGCTCAAACGCAGCGTGAGGTGCGCGCCATCGTGCTGACGGGCGTGGGCAGCAAAGCATTTTGTGCGGGGGCGGATTTGCAGTCTGCCAAGCCCTTCACCACCGACTATTCCGAGCCGATGGGCCACCTGGCGCAACTGTTGCGCGTGGCCCAAATGAGCAATGTGCCGCTGATTGCGCGGGTCAACGGTGCTTGCATGGCAGGCGGCATGGGCTTGATGTCGATGTGCGACATGGCTGTGGCCGCACGGCACGCGGTGTTTGGCCTGCCCGAAGTGAAGATTGGTCTGTTCCCGGCCCAGGTGCTCAGTGTCCTGCAGCACCTGATCCCACGGCGCGTGCTGGCCGAGATGTGCTTGACGGGCGAGCCCATCACCGCAATGCAGGCACACGAATTCAATCTGGTGAACTACGTGCAGGCCGAGGACGAAGCGGATATGGATGTGCGTGTGAACTGGCTGCTGAACCGCTTGCTGGACAAGTCCCCGGCCGCTATCCGCCGGGGCCGCTACACAATGAAGAAGATTGAGGCGATGGCATTTGAAGAATCGATGGCGTTCACCGAGAGCCAGATTGCGCTGTTTACTCTGTCTGACGACGCCAAAGAAGGCCAGGCTGCATTTCGCGAAAAACGCAAGCCCCAATGGACTGGGCATTAGGGACGGGGCATTGATCGCCAGTCACGCTTTTCGAGACACTTCCGCGACACTTCATCAACAAACGAATTATTCCATTTCGACATCAGGAGATCAACCATGAGCACAGTCAACATTGGCCATTACATCAGCGGGCGCGCCGTCGCAGGCACGTCGGGTCGCACGCAGGACGTTTTCAACCCCGCGACCGGCGCGGTCACGGGCAAGGTGGCGTTAGCCAGCAGCGCCGAGGTCAGCGCTGCCGTCGCGTCGGCCCAAGCCGGCTTCCCCGCGTGGGCCGACACCCCCCCAAATCGCCGTGCGCGCATCCAGTTCAAGTTTCTGGTGCGGGTCAATGCGCACAAAGACGAGCTGGCCCACGCCATCACCGCCGAGCACGGCAAGGTGTTCACCGATGCGCAGGGCGAGGTGACGCGCGGCATTGACATCATTGAGTTCGCCTGTGGCATCCCGCAGTTGCTCAAGGGCGACTTCACCGACCAGGTCAGCACCGGCATTGACAACTGGACGCTGCGCCAGCCGCTGGGTGTGGTCGCGGGCATCACACCGTTCAACTTCCCGGTGATGGTGCCGATGTGGATGTACCCGGTGGCCATCGCTGCTGGTAACACCTTCGTATTGAAGCCCAGCCCTATTGATCCTAGCGCTTCGCTTTTGATGGCAAAGCTGTTCAAGGAGGCGGGTTTGCCAGACGGTGTCTTCAACGTTGTGCAAGGCGATAAAGAAGCGGTGGATGCGCTCTTGCATCACCCCGATGTGAAGGCGGTGAGCTTCGTCGGCTCCACACCGATTGCCAACTACATCTACGAAAC
>JANOTO010000496.1:0-1670 GCA_031416395.1 Rhodoferax sp.
CGCGCGGGTGATGTCGTCGTTTCTATTGATGAAGGCCCCGGCAAGATCAAGCTGGACAAAATCGCCACGCTCAAGCCCGCTTTCAAGAAAGACGGCACCATCACCGCCGCCAGCAGCTCCAGCATCAACGATGGCGCATCCGCCATGGTGCTGATGCGGGCCTCCACCGCTGCCAAACTCGGGTGCAAGCCGATGGCAAAGATCATCGCCCACGCAATGCACGCCCAGGAGCCCAACTGGTTCACCACCGCACCCGTTGGCGCCGTCAACAAAGTGTTGGCAAAAGCGGGCTGGTCTGTCGCCGACGTTGACTTGTGGGAAGTGAACGAGGCATTTGCCGTAGTTCCATTGGCGCTGATGCATGAGCTGAAAGTCAGCCACGACATCGTGAACGTGAACGGTGGTGCCTGCGCGCTGGGCCATCCCGTGGGCTCGAGCGGTGCGCGCATCATGATCACCCTGATGTACGCCTTGAAGGCTCGGGGTTTGAAGAAAGGCATCGCGACTTTGTGCATTGGTGGTGGTGAGGGCACTGCAGTGGCGCTTGAATTGCTGTAGTTCTGTCGTCAGCGCCAGGAGCTAACGTGATCCTCAACCAAGACCAGGAAATGATCCGCGACGCGGTGCGTGAGTTCGCGAAGAACGAGCTGTGGCCGCACGCCGCCGCTTGGGATAAAGCGCATCACTTCCCGCGTGAAGCGTTGCAAGGGCTGGCCGCCCTCGGTGCCTACGGCATTTGCGTGCCCGAGGAGTTTGGCGGGGCAAATCTGGATTACGTCTCACTGGCCTTGGTGCTCGAAGAAATTGCAGCCGGCGACGGTGGCACCAGCACCATTATCAGCGTGACCAATTGCCCGGTGAACGCGATTTTGCTGAATTTCAGCAACGCCGCACAACAAAAGAAATGGCTGGAGCCACTGGCGCAGGGCAAGTTGCTCGGCGCGTTTTGTTTGACCGAGCCGCACGTCGGTTCGGATGCGTCCGCGCTCAAAACCACGGCGGTGAAAGACGGCGATGGCTATGTAATCAATGGCGTAAAGCAGTTCATTACCAGCGGCAAGAACGGTGACGTTGCGATTGTGATTGCAGTGACCGACAAGGTCGCAGGCAAGCGCGGCATGAGCGCCTTTATCGTGCCTACCAACGCGCCGGGCTACCAGGTGGCGCGCCTGGAAGACAAGCTGGGCCAGCACTCCAGCGACACGGCACAGATTAATTTTGATAACTGCCGCATCCCGGCAGACAACCTGATTGGCCAGGAGGGCGAGGGCTACAAGATTGCACTGGGCGGCCTGGAGGGCGGGCGCATCGGCATTGCCGCGCAAAGCCTGGGCATGGCCCGCAGCGCGTTTGAGGTGGCGCTGGCGTATGCGAAAGACCGTGTGAGCTTTGGGCAGCCCATCTTCAACCACCAAGCGGTGGGCTTCCGCTTGGCCGAATGTGCGACCAAGATCGAAGCCGCGCGCCAGTTGATTTGGCATGCCGCGTCGCTCAAGGATGCGGGCCGTCCCTGCCTGAAAGAAGCCGCCATGGCCAAGCTGTTTGCCAGCGAAATGGCCGAAGAGGTGTGCAGCGCGGCGATTCAAACCCTGGGCGGCTACGGTTATGTGAGCGACTTCCCGGTGGAGCGGATTTACCGCGATGTGCGCGTCTGCCAGATCTATGAAGGC
>JANOTO010000497.1:0-4201 GCA_031416395.1 Rhodoferax sp.
GCTTCAAGGTTTACCCGCTCGGTTTTTCCGCTTTCGAGAAATCCACGATTGAGACGTTCTTTCGTCTGGCGGCTCGGCGCGCGCCGTTTTGGTCGGTTACTCCTCTTCTCGATGAGGCGACCGTGGTGCTGGTCAACGCCGCAACCCGCCCCGAGTACGAAGCCCATGCCCGCAGAATGAACTCCGCGCAAAAGGCGGTGATCGTCGGCGCCTCCAACTTTGGCACGGGTTGGCCGGTGATTCCACGGCCGCTCAAGCTCACCGCGTTGCTAACGTCACTGGGCGTTTTTGTCGATGGCGATGGCACGGGGTCAGCCCCGGTTGCGGCGGCCCTGCCCGCAGAATCACGCCCGCAGGCTCGTAGTCAAAGTTCTGCTACCGGTTACAACTCTGGCTTCGTTCCACTGCATGCGCCGGAGTCGATCTCAGCGCCCTTGATCCCTACTGGCTCCATCAGCGCGATCAGCGCACTCCGTCCCTTGAGCGTCCTACACCAGGCTACCGCAGTGCCACGCCCAGTTGCCTGGCCTGCCGCAGCACCAGTTGCCCGTCCTGCTCCGAGACCGATAGAGAATCGCTCAGTCGAGCGCGCAGTCGAGCACTCGACCAGTACCTTTGGCTCCCAAGCCACCCAGCGCTCCCATGCCGTGTCCGCAGTCATCGCCGCTCGCAATGTGTTGATCGTGGACGACAGCGATGTGGCACTGAAATTCATGCAAAGCCGCCTGCGCCAGTTTGGTTACGAGGCCAAACTTGCCCGCAGTGGCGAGGAGGCGCTGACCATGACAGCGAAGGATGATTTCCAGTTCGTATTTCTGGACGTGATGATGGCCGGCCTGGACGGCTACCAGACCTGCCGTGCCATCAAGCAAAACAAAGGCAAGCGGGCCACCATTCCAGTAGTGGTGATGCTCACGAGCCGGGGCGGCACCATCGATAAAATCCGTGGCTCCATGTCCGGCTGCGATGCCTACTTGACAAAACCGCTCAACGAGCAGCAGCTGGGTATGGTGCTGGCACAGCACGGTGCCACGTCGATCAGAACGGCAGCACCCACGCAGGACGCGACCCGCCCCGCTGAGGTTTCGCCAGTGGCGTCTTATGTTTCTAAAGCGGCAAGCCGTTTTTCTGCAACCGGCCGATCATCATGACACGCCGCAAAGTTGTGTATTGCTCAAAAGTGCTCACCCACATATGCGCCCAAGTAGTGCACGTCCGCCTAAAATAATCGCATCGCACCCTTTCAAACTACTGATTGAACTTTTATGACCATCCGCTCCATTCTCTGTGTTGACGATTCACCCACCGACCTGAAATTTATCGAAGGCGCGCTAACTTCGGCGGGCTACTTGGTATCCACGGCCCAAAACGGCAAAGAGGCCGTCGAGGCCGCCGCGCGCAACAAACCCGACCTGATCTTCATGGATGTCAACATGCCCGAGATGGATGGTTTTCAGGCCACCCGTTCGCTCTCTGGCAGCGCCGAGACCAAGATGATCCCGGTGGTGCTGGTGACCTCGAAAAACCAGAAAGCCGACCGCGTGTGGGCACAAATGCTGGGCGTGAAGGGTTACATCACCAAGCCCTATCCTCCCGAGACCTTGCTGGACATGGTGAAGGCGCTGAATTGAGCCCATCCAGCTTAAGTCTTTAGTGCAACGTCCGGTGGAGTCCAGCCTGCTACCTCAAACTGACGGTGCCAACACGAGTGCCGAAATAGGCGCTGGCGCGCGTGGTGACCTGCGCCAGCTTGTGGTCTCTGGCCCCATGCGCTTCATCGTCGGATTTGGTGAGTCGCGCGCGTACTTGGACGCGCTTGCGGGCTTGACGCGCGTGCCGCGCTCGCCCCAATGGTTGCTGGGTGTTTTCAGCTCCGATGGCGCTTCCGTTCCGCTGGTCGATATCGATGCCTGGGCGCATCAAACCCGCCCGGCCGCCTGGAAGTACACAGACAGCCTGGGTGCTAGCCAATTTGTCAATGTGCGTGCTGCCGGTGTGGCTGGGGCCACGGGCGCTGCCGCAACGCGACAGCTGCGTGCACTCCAATTTGGCGATGGTGCCAGTGCCTGGGCGATCCGCGTTTCGGAAGCGCCAGCGGTAGTTTCTTTGGCCGCGCATCAAGCGCAGTCCATCACCAACCGCTTACCGCTTCAGGTGTCTGCCAACAACGGCCGCTTGATGCAGCATGCCCATGCCGCTTGGACGCTGGGTGACAAGGTGCCCGCTATTGAAGTCCGCTGGAGCAGCCTGGCTGAAGTGCTGCGTCAAGAATTGTCTGGAATTTCCTCCGCTGAAAGAAGAAAAGAATGAGTTTCCTAACGATTGGCCTGCCCTCCTCAATCGCGATTTCAACCGGCGTCTAAAGCAACCCAAAAAAGCATAATATGAAATCAAATTTTCTCTCCCAATTACGGCTTTGGCAGAAGTTTTCGCTGTTGGGCTTGGTAGCCCTGGCGCTGATTGCGTACCCGCTTTACAACGTGATCCGGCAAAACCTTGAGACGATTGAGATCGTGCGCACTGAGGCAGCAGGCCTCATCCCAATTCAAACGCTGAACGGCTTGACGCTGGCGCTGCAAGATCATCGAACTGCGTCTACCTACTTGGCGTTGAACGACACGGTACGCGCAGCGCCCAGAACCAAAGCTGCGGCGACGGCTGACCAGGCTCTGGCAGAGCTGGAGGGTCAAGTCGCCCAGATCAACAGCACATTGATGATAGGACGGCTCGCTGAGATCAAACGAGATTGGACGTCACTGAAGGCGGATGTCGAGGCGCGAAAAATGGATTCCAGAAAAGTGATCGAAACGCACACGCAATTGGTTGATCGGTCGATCTCCTTCATTGAAGACCTGACAGCTCACTTTCTGATTGACCTTGATCCCGAACCAAGTGCCTATTACGCATTTCGCGCGACTTTGATCGATCTTCCTCGATTGACCGAATCGATTCGCGGACTGCGCAGCCCGGTGGTGGATCGTTTGGAGGAGATCGCAAAAATTCGTAAAACGGCGGAGCAGCCACCTGCCGGTTTCAATGCGGAGACGCTGTATCGCGATGCGCTGCGCCCCGAAGATCGCACTCGAATTCTAAGGTGGGTTGAGCAGGGCGAGCGGGCGGCGACAAGCTATGGTGAAAACATGCGCAAGGGCATGGACTCATCGCCAGAAATGAAAGCGCAAATGAGCGACAAGGCGACGCAGGTAACGCAACTGACTTTGCAAGCGATGCAGTTGGTTCGTCGTGAGATTCTGGGTAAAGAAGTGCCAGCCGTTGAGGCAACGGCTTACCAGCGCGAGGTGTCGGTATCGCGTGCCGTTGCCCTGGAGGCTTCTGGCGGTGCGAACAAGCTTTTGAATGAAGCGCTCGAGAGGCGCGCCACGGCCGCACGCAACACGAATTTGCTGGTCATTGGTGGCCAGGTGCTCTTCCTATTGATTGGTCTCATATTGGCAACCTTGATCGTGCGCAACATCACCGGAACCGTCGCTGATTTGCAAAGCTCGGTCGAACGGGTGCGCAAAGGGGATGTCACCGCGTTGCAGGAGATCGAGTCCAAAGACGAAGTGGGAGACTTGGGTCGAACCGTGAACAATTTGCTGCAAGAGCGGATGGCATCGCAAAAAAAGGCCGAGGAAGAGAACGATGGCCTTAACAACTCCGTGGTGTCGCTCTTGGGCACCATGTTCGAGCTGTCACAGCGAAACCTGACGGTGCGCGCCGAGGTCACCACGGACATGGTGGGCACGGTGGCCGACTCGGTCAACATGTTTGCCGATGCGACGGCCACTGCGCTGACCAACGTGAGTACAGTGGCCAACCAGGTGGCTGAATCGGCGGGCCGCGTGAATGCGAACTCGCAGACTCTGGCCCAGCAGTCGCAGCAAGATCGCCAAGAGGTGCTGGAGATGACCCAGGAGATCGGCCAGGCGTCCACGCTGATGCAGCAGGTGGCCACGCTGGCTGAGCAGTCCAACCAGGCGGCGGGCCAAGCGACAGCTACGACGCTGGCGGCACTGCGATCGGTGAATACAACCGTGGGCGAGATGGGCGGCATTCGCGAGTCGATTGGCGAGATGGAGAAACGCGTCAAGCGCCTGGGCGAGCGCTCGCAGGAGATTTCGCAGATCGTGACGGTGATCAATTCGATCTCCGAGCGCACCCACGTGCTGGCGCTCAACGCCTCCATGCAGGCGGCGAT
>JANOTO010000498.1:0-5536 GCA_031416395.1 Rhodoferax sp.
GCCTCCAGCATTTGGTGAATGTCTTGCCCCATCGTGTTGATCTGCACCGCCAGGTCGCCCAGCTCGTCGCGCCTGCGAACGTCAATCGGCTGGCTGAAATTGCCTGCCCCGAAGCGCTGCGCACCGGCGCCAATATCGTCCAGCGGTTTGAGAAGGCGGCGCAGGTAGGCGAAGGCCAGCGCGGTCAGCAGCAGCAAAGCGGTCAGCGTGATCCAGACGAACGCACCCGGGCCGCGCTGCCAGTTCAGGTCGCCCAGACCGAAGCGGATGGTATGCCCGTCCGCCGTGGTGCGCAGCAGCAGGCGGGCGTTGGCGCGGTCTTGACCGTAACCACTGTAGTTATCGGTGCGGCCATTGAACTCGCGATGTCGCCAGGGCTCGCCAGGCCTGTTGGGATGCGAGTCAAACTGGACGGTAGGCCCTTCAATGCGCACTGAAATCGGCAAGCGCGCCACCAACGCCTGCGCCCGCACGACATCGGGCGGTGCGCCAATCTCTGCCGTCAGTCGATCCACATAATCGACAAGCAGCGGCCGGACCGCATCGCGCCAGCCGAGTGCAAACGACTTCTGTATACCGCCGACAAATGCCGCACTCAAGGCGAGGGCCAGCAGCAGAAACAATGCCAGCAAGCGCCAGCGCAGCGAATGACGCAGGCGGTGCGACCAGCGCCGGGGTGTGGCGGGTTTTGAAGCGGCGATCACAACCGCGCCAGCGCCAGCGAGTAGCCCGCGTTACGAAGCGTTTTGATGCAGTCCAGCGGCTCAAGCTTTTTGCGCAGGCGGCTGACCACTATGTCCACGGCACGGGTGAACAAATCGGCTTCATGCCCGCGCAGGCGGTTCAAAATGTCATCGCGGTTGAACACTTTGCCGGGCTCTTTGGCCAGCACGCACAGCAGCTCAAACTCGGTGCCCGTCAGCTCCACCGGTTCGCCCTGGCGCAGCACGGCGTGGGTGTCCAGGTCGATCTGCAAGCCGTCAAAAAGTAGCCGATGGTTCTCTGCAGGTGCGCGTCTGCGCCGCAACACCGTTTGCAGGCGGGCCACCAGCTCACGCGGCTCAAACGGTTTGGGTAAGTAATCGTCGGCACCGAGTTCCAGGCCGACCACGCGGTCCATCACGTCGCCGCGCGCGGTCAGCATGATGATGGGAATGTCACTCGCAAAGTCACCCCCTTTACGGATGGTGCGGCACAGCTCAAAGCCGTCCATCTCGGGCAGCATTACGTCCAGAATCGCAGCGTCAAAATGGCCCCCACGCAACTTGGCCAGACCCGTACTGGGGCGATGTGCAAGGGTCAACGACAGGTCAAACCGCTGGAAGTACGCCGCCAGCGGTGGCCCGAGTTGCTCGTCATCGTCAATCAGCAAAATCTGGGGCATGGCGGATTGTCACTGCAGGTCAGAACGGTCTGCTCTGCCCTGAGATGGTTAACCTCTCCAGCCGCGCTTGCGGTTCATGAAATCGCGAATCTGCTGTTGCTGCGCGGGGTTCAGGCTGTCGTAAAAGTCTGCTGCTGCAGCGATCAGCTCGGGGCTTTTGGTTTTGATGGTACTGGTCTTGTCGTCAACCAGCGCCTGAGCTTTGGCGCGATCCATCTTGTCGCCGGCCACCAGCGCCTGAATGTCGGCACGCGGGTCTTTGCTGGCCCCCATCAGGGACGCGCGCTGCTCACGTAAGCGCTCGCCGAGCACGTTGAGGCGCTGCTTTTGTGCGTCATTCAGATCGAGCTTCTTGCCCGCATAGTCCACCATCTTGGCCTGGCGCGCAGCGCTGTCGCCCTCGCCCATGTGCCCACCATGGCGACCGCCCGCACAGGCGCTCAAGCCGCCCACCACCAGCACCGCACCCATCGTCACTAAAGTTCTCTTGATCCAGGTTTTCATGATTTCCTCTTAAGGAGTTGTTGAACAGGACTCAATGGTGCCGCGTTGCATCCAGATAATCATCTCCGCCAGATACCGGAATGTTTCGGTTTATATCAACCTGCCCGGCTTCAACACGGCCCCAGCCATGGGCGAATCTCGTCCAATCGATCAGGGTTCGGGGCTGGCGGTTGCGCCGCGAGCATCAAGGTATGGCGAACGCCTGCCAACACGCTGTCTATCACAGGCACGCTCACCTGAGCTTGCACTTGGGCCGCCATTCCAGCAAGGCCTGCGCCACCCAGGATGACGGCTTGAACGTTGAAGTCCTTCACCGCCTGCGCACAGGCCAGTGCGAGCAGCGCCCGAGCGGCGACTGGGTCTTGGGCCAGTTGCGCCCCGGTCGGGGCAACGGTCGCGATGCCGCCCAGCGCCGCACTATGGCCCAGGCTGTCGGCGAGTCGCTCCAAAATGGGCTTCCACCGCTGCCCACCCGTGATGATCGCAAAGCGCCCCGAGCCGACCAGCCGTGCAGCCTCAGCCAGTGCCGCCTCAGCCAAGCCCGTCACGGGTGCCGCGCTGGCTTCGCGCAGTGCGTACAAACCTGGGTCACCAAAGCAGCCGATCAGCACCGCGTCAAACAGCCTGTCAGGCGACGCTGCGTCCCGCATCAGCGCATGGGCCCACGCGTCCAGCGTCGCGTGGCCCGCCACGGCATAGCTCGCCTCGCACGATATGTACGGCGCACCAAACCTCGCAGTGACAACTTCCACAAGTGCATCAGCGCCCGCCGCCGCTTGCCCATGGGTTCGCAACAGCTCAGAAACACTGGCCGAGGTATTGGGGTTGATGATCAGAATGCGGTGCGTCACCAACGCATTTTAGGCAGCGTTGTATTGGCTTCTTTTATCCCTCTGTCATCAGGGCTTGCCACGGCTCTTGCGTTTGACGCCGGGGTCTTCTCCTTTGGAGTGCGCAACTCCAATTCGCTCGGCGCTTTCCAGGTCTTGCTGAACTTGCGGCGTCTCCGGCTTGGCCTTTTCAACAGCTTCATTCACCTTGCCCGATTCAACAAACGAGCGCACGGAATCACTATAGCGTTGGGCTGATTCGTAGTCGCCTTCGCCTTGAACCTGGCTGCTGACGTTGACAGGTTTTTTGCTCACACGTTTCATAAAAACTCCAGTTATGACAATGGAAAAACGACCCAGTGATTCCCGCCCGCTACAGCAGGCTGCGGCCTTCTGAGTCGGATCCAATTTTGAACAGCGTGAGGCAAACTTCGCGTCAGTCATCAGCGCTAAACACTGTCAGACAAAATGCAATGATCCGTAATGAACCCCGGTGGGTTGCAGTTCAGCTGGTTTTTCAAGTTTTACTACATTTGTGGTGACTTTTGAATAAAAATGAACTCATGGGTTCATTTTTATTCTCAAAATCACTCAAGATGTCAAATTACGATATAAATCGTGCTCTAGCTCCCGAATAATATGCATGAAAAGCTATATATTTTGTAGCTCAGGGCACCCGCTGATGGCTACACCCTCACCGTATCGCCAGCGTCGTTTTTGACGACCAACAAAAGCGTCTTCAAAACTTTGCCTTACGATCCCGAGCTCAAGGCCAAGTTGGCGGAAAGCGGTATCGACGTCGCCACCAGCACACTGGAAGATGTCCAGCGACTCATCGCACGAGATATCAAGCTGCATGCGGAGCTGGTCAAGGCATCCGGCATGACACCTCAGTGAGTTATCCGTCGTGAGTCCTCGACATGAAGCCGCCAAAGAACTGAGACAGCTCCTCGGCTGCCATTAGCGGCAATATTTGCGCAATGTATTGATCAGGGCGCACGACGACCAAGCAGCCTTGTTCGCGATCAATGCCTCGCAGAGCGTAGATGTTTTGAGCTTCTTCCTTCAAAGCACAAAACGCTTTTTCATAGTCGCGCAGGCCGTAGCGGCCTTTGTGCGGAAACAGCAATTCGGGTAGGGCCTCAATGGCAAGCTGATGATGGCTTTGCTGGAACACGGCGCGCATGTCGAACACCGCATCCACGTCAGCGCCCGCAGGGGTAAAGCGCTTGATGGGCGATTCAGGCGAGTCGCGCAGGAATTGGCACAGCTTGGCGATGGGTGAGCCTGGCGCACCGGTGTCGCCCTGCCCTGCGAACACCATCAAACGCCAACGGCCATCCGCCAACAGTGTCTCGCCGAGTTGAATCTGCTTGCCGTCGCCGACGCGAATGACAGGCGCTGAATGAAAGCGAGTACCCATCTGCAATCCGGTAGCCAAGCCTTGATGCGCGGCAGTGCCTGTGAGAAGCGCTGGCTTGTAATGCGTTGCCGTGCCCGCTGTGTAGCGACCGTGCTGCACAAAATAGCGCTGTACTGCGGTGGGGTCTTTGCTTGCGCCGCCACTGAGCATCGCCGCCCATTCGCGGTCGAAATTGATGAGCTCTTGGGCGACCGCTTGCCGCTCAGCGGAGTACGTATGCAAAAGGCTTGCTGGGCTGCGCCGTTGCAGCACGGCGGCGAGCTTCCAGCCCAGATTGAAGCCATCTTGCATTGACACATTCATACCCTGCCCGGCCTTGGGGCTATGGGTATGGCAAGCATCGCCCGCGATGAAAATACGCGGCAGTTGAGATGGATTTTGTTCTGGCACAACATCGTCGAATCGGTCGCACAGACGCTGACCGATCTCATACACCGACCACCACGGCACCTCTTTCACATCCAGCGTGTAGGGGTGGAAGATGCGCTGGGCTGCGGCAATCAATTGTTCCAGTGTGATGTTGCGACCGGCGACGCGCTCGTTTTCGTTGAGCTTGTCCATCTCCACATAAATGCGAACCATATAACCGCCTTCGCGCGGAATCAACACAACACTGCCTTCGCTGGCGGATTGGATCAGTGCCTTGAAGCGGATGTCGGGAAAGTCGGTGTTCACCAGTACATCCATCACGCCCCAGGCGTGGTTGGCCGAATCACCCCTGAGCGATAGCCCCATGGATTGGCGCACATTGCTGCGCGCACCGTCACAGCCCACCACATAGCGCGCGCTGATGGTTTCGAATTCACCATGGTGGCCCTCATCCTGCCGCTCGAACTGTGCGGTGACCGGATAGGGGTTGGACTCATCAGCGTCTCGTTCAATCTTTACAAGGCGGCGGGCATAGTGCGGCACAAGACGCGCGGCCGACTTTTGCATCTTCTCAAGATAGAAGTCGTGTATGCGAGCCTGATTGAGAATCACATGCGGCATGTGCGAGAGGCCTTCTTCGACATCCGGCACCCGCCCGCTGCGCACAATGCGGCTGGAGTCTGCACCCGCAGCATCATCAGGCTTCCAAAAGGTGGTCTCATTCACCCAATAAGCCTCTTTCAGCACTTGATGCGCAAATCCGAACGCCTCAAACATCTCCATCGTGCGGCAAGCAACACCGTCCGCCTGACCCAACTGCAACGGGCCGGGCTTCTGCTCGACGATCACGGTGCGGATGTCTGGGAAAGCGGCCATTTGCGCGGCAAGCGTCAAGCCCGCCGGGCCGCAGCCAACGATCAAGACATCGGCTTCGCTGGGCAGGCTTGCACCTTCGATTGGTGCAGAAGCCATTGCGTCCAAAAGGCTGGGGTCGCCAGTTCGAAATCCGTTCAGGTGAAATTGCAT
>JANOTO010000499.1:0-6472 GCA_031416395.1 Rhodoferax sp.
TTGGTGGTCGAGCCGCTGCTGGATCATATCGCCCTGGCATCGCGCCTGATTGCCCGTGTGGGTACGCCCTCACAGTGCGCGAGCGCCCTGCCCGCCTTGCTCGATGGCAGCCACAAAGCGACGTTCGCGTACCTGGAGCGCGGGCGGCGTTATGCGCTCAATGCAAATACGACCACGGCAGTCAAATCGGCCAGCGGATGGTTAGTGAACGGCGAGAAGATCGTTGTGATGGGTGCGCCGCTGGTTGACGTTTTTGTGGTCTCGGCCAAAACGCCAGCTGGCACCCGAGTCTTTGCGGTGGACAGCAAAACACCCGGCCTCTCGGTCAAAGCCTATCGCACGGTGGACGGCCAGCGTGCGGGTGACGTGACATTCACCAACGTCGCACTGAGCGCCGATGCACTGCTGGGCGAAGTGGCAAGTACTGGTGCGGATGCCCTGCCTGCCATCGAAGAAGCCATCGACTTCGCCACCGCCCTGCTCTGCTCAGAGGCGGTTGGTGCCATGAAGTACGCCTGCGACACAACCCTGGAATACCTCAAAACCCGCAAACAGTTTGGTGCGCCCATCGGCGCGTTTCAGGCCTTGCAGCACCGCATGGTGGATATGTTCATGGCGAGCGAGCAAAGCCGCTCAATGGCGATGATGGTGGCCTGCAAGGTTGATGCCGCCGCAAGTGCCTCAGATGCTGCCAGCATCGCAGCTCGCAAAAAGGCTGTCTCCAGCGCCAAGGTCTTCATCGCCGATGCGGCCCGCCTGGTCAGCCAGGAGTCAGTGCAACTGCACGGCGGCATGGGCATGACAGAGGAGATGAAAATCTCCCACACCTTTCGCCGCTTGACCGTGCTGGCCCAGCGTTTTGGCGATGCAGATCATCATTTGGCGCGGTATTCAGCATGACAACTTACGATCTTTACGCCATTGGCAACGCCTTGGTGGACTCTGAGTACGAAGTCACCGAAGCGCAACTGCTGACGATGAAAGTCGAGAAGCGCCACATGACGCTGATCGATGCCGACAGGCGTGCAGAGCTACTCGCGCAGGTGCAAGGCGTGCACTCGCGCAAGAGCGGCGGCGGCTCGGCGGGCAACACGGTGGTGGCGCTGGCGCAGCTCGGCGGCAAAGCGTTTTACTCCTGCTGCGTCTCCAACGATGAACTGGGAGCGTTCTACGCTGACGATCTGCGGGGCAATGGTGTTGATAGCAACCTGACCTCAGCAACCCTGTCGCAATCAAAGAGTGCCAGCCCAACCGGCCAATGTATGGTCATGGTCACGCCCGATGCCGAGCGCAGCATGAGTACTTATCTGGGTGCCACAGCCGACCTGGATGCCACTGCACTGAACGCGAAAGCCATCGCCGCTGCCAAGATCTATTACATGGAAGGCTACCTCGCTGCGCAGACGAACGGGTTGGCCGCCGCCCTACAGGGTCGCCAAATCGCCAAAGCAGCCGGTGTCAAACTCGCCACCACGCTGAGCGACATGAGCATGATCAACTTCTGCCGCCCCGGCTTAGAAGCCATGCTCGGCGATGCGGTTGACTACCTGTTCGCCAACGAGGAAGAGGCGCAGACTTGGTGCGGCACCAAAGACATGCAGGCCATCGTCACGCAATTGAGCGCTCGCGCCCGCGTGGTTTGCCTGACCCGCAGCGCCAAGGGCTGCATTGTTCTGGAACGCGGCACACAAACCCCGGTGCCCGCAGCAAACGTCAAAGCCATCGACACCAACGGCGCAGGTGACATGTTTGCCGGCGCGTTCCTGTACGCCGTCACCCAAGGCCACACCCACGCGCAGGCGGCCTGGCTGGCCAACCAGGCGGCAGGGCAAGTGGTAAGCCAGTATGGCAACCGGCTCACGCTGGAGGCGATGGGTAAGATCAAGACAGCTTTTTCAGCGCGGCTTGCGTAATCGCCGTTAACGTCCCACGTGTAGTGATCACCTCCGGGTCGAGCATCACCTCAATCAGCGTACCTTCACTCCGTGCCAGTGCGGCCAGCAACTCGGGTTCAAACTCCGCCGTCTTGGTGATCCTCACTCCCGCATAGCCGTAAGCCCGCGCGAGAGCCGCAAAGTCCGGGTTGACCAGCGCCGTGCCCGCCACATGCTGCGGGTAGTCGCGCTCCTGGTGCATGCGGATCGTACCGAACATGCCATTGTTCAACAGCACGATGATGGTTTTGGCACCGTACTGGGTGGCAGTGGCCAGCTCTTGTCCGTTCATCAAAAAGTCGCCATCACCGGCCATCGTCAGAACCACTCTTCCCGTGGTGATGGCCGCTGCAATGCCTGCGGGCACGCCGTAGCCCATCGAGCCATTGGTGGGAGCCAGTTGGGTTTTGAAGCCTTTGGCCAAGCCCGAATGCTTGAAGAAGCGGTGTACCCAACTGGCGAAGTTGCCCGCGCCATTGGTCAGCACCGCATCGGGTGGCAAGTGCTTTTGCAGCGTGGCGACGATGGCGGGCATGTCGATGTCGCCCGGCAGTTTTTGCGGCACCATGTTGGTCAGGTAATCGGCGTTGCAGGCTTGTGTCCACGACTCCCACGGCAGACTGATGGGGGCAGTCAGAACTTCAAGCGAACGAGCTGCGGCGTTCATGGTGGATTGGATGGCCAAATCTGCCTGGTAGACGCGGTTCAACTCCTCCGCGCTGGCGTGGAAATGAACCAGCTTTTGCTTCGGTTTAGGCGCTTGCAACCAGCTATAGCCGCTGGTGGTCATCTCACCCAGGCGCGGGCCAATGGCGATGATGAGGTCGCACTCTTTCAAGCGCTGCGCCAGCTTCGGATTGATGCCGATGCCGACATCGCCTGCGTACTGCGCGTGAAAGTTGTCAAACGTGTCTTGAAACCGAAACGCATTGCCGACGGGCAACTTCCAGTTTTCGGCGAAACGCTGCAAAGCTTGCGCGGATTGCGGTGTCCAGCCGCCTCCGCCCGCTACAACAAAGGGTCGCTCTGATTTCAGAAGCATTTCACGCAGCGTGCGAAGGCTTCCGGGGTCGCTCCAGGCTTCAACGGCAGTGATGTGTGGCAGCGCTTGTGGCAACTCGCCGTTGGCATGCGCCGTCACTTCGCTGGCCAGCATGTCCTCAGGCAGGATCAACACCACCGGGCCGGGGCGGCCATTCATTGCGGTGGCGAAGGCCCGGGCGACGTATTCGGGGATACGCCTCGCGTCGTCAATGCGCTCTACCCGCTTGGCCATGCCGCCGGTGCTGGGGCCGAAGAAGCTCAAGTAATTGACCTCCTGAAACGCCTCGCGGTCTCGCGTGTCGCTCGCGACGTCGCCGACAAACAGCACCATTGGCGTCGAGTCCTGAAACGCCGTGTGGATGCCAATCGACGCATTAGTGGCGCCTGGGCCGCGCGTCACAAAGCACACGCCCGGCCGCCCGGTGAGCTTGCCATGCGCCTCGGCCATGTAGGCGGCTCCCCCCTCCTGGCGGTTGATGATGAATTGGATGCTTTCGGTATGCAGATGAAAGCCGTCGAGCACAGCCAGATAGCTTTCACCGGGTACGCCAAAGGCGTGTGTCACACCCTGGGCGACAAGGCACTCGACGAGCAAGTGCCCGCCGATTTTGGGAGAAGTCGAGTCAGTCATGAGCGCTATTGTGACGCGCTCTGCCTTCGAACCGTCCGACGCTTCGCTGTCGGCCAAGCGGCCTATGCGTTCTTCGTCGCGCTAGTCATCCTCAATCGTCTTTACGACCCTTGTTCTTTTTTTTGCCATGGCGGTCGTGATGCCCGTCATGCTCAGACCGCGCATCTTGCCAGCCCGGATGCTCATTTTTGTAGCGCTCCACCACCCACTGTTCCTGAACAAAATACACCGGTTGTCCGCAAGCGTTGTATCGGCTGCAATGCTTATTCCACTTCTTTTGGTGTCCTGGTGGAACATACAGATAAATCGGCTGGCGTACCACAGCGACCGGTTGCTGGACGATGATCACAGGCTGCTGATTCACGACGATGGGCGGTGGTCGGTTGCCGATATCGATTCGCCCGTATACGCCGGGCTGGTTGATGCCGATAGAGACGCCCACGGTCGTTTGTGCGACTGCCCCAGCACTTGAAAGCGCTGTAGCCGCCATTACCAACAGGCCGGTCACGCATCTGCGGGTGTGATTAGGTTTATTCATATTCAAGTTTGGTTCTGTGTTCACTCAGGATACTCCCATTTGTAACGCCGCGCGACGAGATTTCGCCGACGCTTCAACGCACATCAAACGTAATATTTGGTGAGAATGCGTCCAGCTGATGCTCCGCGAGCGTCCCAACCTGTTCCACCGACGTGTTGTCAAGTTTCGCGCTAGACTGACAGATCAATAACAACCGCTGAGACCCACCATGAACGCAATCGTCCAAGAATCCGCCCCCATTGATTCCAGTAACGCCAAATTTGGCAGCGGCAAAGACGTGCGCCGCCTGGAAGATGAGCTGCTGCTCAAGGGCCAGGGCCAATTCACGGACGATGTCACACTGCCCGGCCAAGCGCACTTGATGTTCTTGCGCTCGCCCTACCCGCACGCGCGCATCGTGTCGATTGATGTTGCAGCGGCGCTTGCCATGCCGGGCGTGATGCACGTTACTACGGGGGCAGACCTGGTCAAAGCAGGTGTGAACCCCTTACCAACAGTGGCGGGCTTTCCCCGAGCGGATGGCTCTGCCGCTGCCAGTGCACCACGGACCGCCCTGGCGGTGGACAAGGTTCGTTTTGTCGGTGACCCGGTGGTGGCCGTAGTGGCGCAGACCCTCGCCCAGGCGCGCAATGCGTGTGAGGCCATCGTGATCGACTATGCCGAGCTGCCGATGGCCGTGCATATGGACGATGCGCTGGCTGCCGGCGCACCCCTGCTGTGCGACAGCATCTCCGACAACGTTGCCGCCGAAATGCGCCACGGCAGTGTGGATGCCACCGATGCCGCCTTCAAAGCCGCGCGCCATGTCGTCAAGCTCGACATCACCAACCAGCGCCTGTCGGCCCTCGCTCTGGAGCCGCGCTCAGTGCTGGCGTACGTCGATTCGGCATCCAATCGTTTGACGATTCGCATGAGCACGCAAATGCCCTCGGGCGAGCGCGATACCTTGAGCGCCATGCTGGGCATCCCCAAAGAGGAGATGCGCGTTGTGGTGGGCGATGTAGGCGGCGGCTTTGGCATGAAGACGGGGGCGTATCCTGAAGATGCGGTGGTCGCGTTTTGCGCGCGCACTTGCCAGCGGCCGGTCAAGTGGATCGCCGAGCGCGGCGAGGAGTTTTTATCGTCTGCACACGGCCGCGATGTGCAAACCAGCGCCGCCTTGGCGCTGGATGCCAACGGCAAAATTTTGGCGCTGCGCGTGCATTCTCTGGCCAACGTGGGCGCATATGCGATGGGCGTGGGTGTGGCGATTCAGGCGCTGATTGGCCCCTGGGTGCAAACCAGCGTGTACGACATTCAAACCATCGATTTTCGCTACCGGGCGGTGATCACCAACACGGCTCCCACGGGTGCCTATCGCGGCGCAGGCAGGCCCGAGGCGATTCACATCATGGAGCGGTTGATGGATGAAGCCGCCCGCCAGATCGGCATGGACCGCATCGCGCTGCGCCGCCGCAACTTCATCCAGCCGCAGCAGATGCCCTACAAGAACCCGATGGCTCAGGTGTATGACACAGGCCGCTTTGAGCATGTGATGAACCAAGGCCTTGCGCTGGCCGACTGGAGCGGCTTTGAAGCCCGCGCCGCAGATTCCAAAAAACGCGGATTGATGCGCGGTTTAGGCATCGCGACATTTTTGGAGTGGACGGGCGGCAATGTGTTTGAAGAGCGCGTGACCGTCACCGTCAAGCCCGAAGGCATTATTGAAGTCTATTCCGCCGTACAGGCCATGGGCCAGGGCATTGCCACAACCCTGGCGCAACTGGTGGTGGACACTTTTGGCGTACCCATCGACAAAGTGCGCATTGTGCTGGGCGACACGGATCGTGGTGTGGGCTTCGGGAGCGCGGGTTCGCGCTCGATCTTCACCGGCGGCTCAGCGGTACGCGTTGGCTCAGAACGCACCATTGACGCGGCCAAAAAACTGGCGGCCAAAGAGATGGAAGTGGCTGCCGATGACATCAGCTACAGCAACGCGGAGTTCAAGGTCAACGGCACCGATTTAAAGATGGATTTGTTCGCACTGGCCGCGCGCCAAAGCGACAAGCAAATCTACATGGATTCCACCAGCAGCGTGGCTGGCCCGACCTGGCCGAACGGCTGCCATGTGTGCGAGATCGAGCTGGATGCGCAGACCGGTCACATTGATGTCGTCGCCTATGCCTCGATGAACGACGTGGGTAACGTGATCAACCCGATGATCGTGCGCGGCCAATTGGACGGTGGCGCGGTGCAGGGCCTGGGCCAGGCGCTGTGCGAGCATCTGCAATACGACCGAGAGACCGGCCAACTCGTCACCGGCAGTTTGATGGACTATTGCGCGCC
>JANOTO010000500.1:0-1955 GCA_031416395.1 Rhodoferax sp.
CTTTGAGAGCGCGAAGGGCGTGCACACCATCTCCAGCGGCATCGAGGGCGCGTGGACCAACAACCCGATCCAATGGGACATGGGCTATTTCGACAATCTGTTTGGCTACGAGTGGGAGTTGACCAAGAGCCCCGCCGGCGCACACCAGTGGACACCCAAAGATGAGGCAGCCGTGGGCACCGTGCCGGATGCGCATGACCCAAGCCAGCGCCACGCCCCCATGATGACCACCGCCGACATGGCGATGCGTGTCGACCCAATCTATGAAAAGATTTCTCGCCACTTTCACCAGAACCCGCAAGAGTTTGCCGATGCCTATGCCAAAGCCTGGTACAAGCTGACGCACCGCGACATGGGGCCGATTGCGCGTTACCTCGGCCCTCTGGTGCCTAAGGGCCAACTGATCTGGCAAGACCCGACCCCGGCAGTCGACCATGAGTTGGTGGGCGACCAAGACATTGCGGCTCTGAAGGCCAAGCTTCTCGCATCCGGGCTGTCGATCTCTCAACTGGTCTCAACCGCCTGGGCCTCGGCCGCGACCTTCCGTGGCAGCGACAAGCGCGGTGGGGCCAACGGCGCGCGCATCCGCCTCGCGCCGCAAAAGGACTGGGAAGCCAATCAACCAGCCCAACTGGCAAAAGTGCTCACGGCGCTGGAAGCTATCCAGAACGAATTCAATGCTGCGCAATCGGGCAACAAGAAAGTTTCACTGGCAGATTTGATCGTGCTGGGCGGTTGTGCGGCTGTGGAGGCCGCTGCCAAGAAGGCCGGTCACGATGTGACAGTTCCATTCACGGCAGGGCGCACCGATGCGTCGCAAGAGCAGACGGATGTGGCTTCCTTCGCCGTGCTGGAGCCCTCAGCCGACGGGTTCCGCAACTTCATCAAGGCGGGCCACACGGGGTCGGCGGCCGAGTTGATGGTGGACCGTGCGAATCTGATGACTTTGACTGCGCCCGAGATGACGGTCTTGATCGGCGGCATGCGTGCGCTGAATGCCAACGTCGGGCAGGCGCAACACGGCGTTTTCACCAAGCGGCCTGAGAGCTTGACCAACGATTTCTTCGTGAATTTGCTCGACATGGGTACGCAGTGGCAAAAGTCTGCGTCTGTCGATGGCGTGCTCGAAGGGCGTGATCGGGCGACTGGCGCAGTCAAGGCGACAGCCACCGTCGTCGATCTTGTCTTTGGCTCGAACTCCCAACTTCGCGCCCTCGCGGAAGTTTATGCATGCAGCGACTCGCAGCCGATGTTCGTGAATGACTTTGTAGCCGCGTGGGCCAAGGTCATGAATGCTGATCGCTTTGACCTGGGGTGATCGTTGCTCGTGATCGTGACTCGTTCAGGTCAACCCGCGCACCGTTATGCTGGAGTCTTCAACATTTGGAGACTTCAGCATGACAGACGCGATTTATGACAAAGGCTTGGCCACCCGAAAAGCCGTTCTGGGGGAAGAGTATGTGAATGGCGCGCTGCAAAAGGCGACCGATTTCACCCGGCCGCTGCAAGACCTGGTCACCCGTCACGCCTGGGGCAACACCTGGCAGCGCGACGGCCTCGATCTGAAAACTCGAAGCATCGTGACCGTGTCGATGCTGGTCGCGCTGGGCAAGATGCACGAACTCAAAATTCATGTGCGTGGCGCGCTGAATAACGGCGTCACGCGCGAAGAGTTGCAAGAGATTTTTTTGCACGCCAGTGTGTATTGCGGATTCCCGGCTGCGGTGGATGCATTCCGCAATGCGGCTGAGGTGGTGGATGCCGCAGCGAAGGCCTGACCTCACAGCTCGTTACGGGGCAATAACCGCCAGCTTCGGAAAGTAAGTCTGGTAGCGCACCGCGTCGCGCGTCAACAATTGCAATCGGCTGACCAGCGCGTGCGCGCCAATGTAGAAGTCTGGCATGGGCGAGGTCTTGCTGCCCATCGCCTTGCGGTAGATCTTGAAGGCCTGGCC
>JANOTO010000501.1:0-5978 GCA_031416395.1 Rhodoferax sp.
ACAGGTCTGCGGGTGGCACAAATTTTGGGTAAGACCATCCGTGAGGTGGGCTTGACAGGACATCTTTGCGCGCAGTGGGAGCAGGCTATCTCGCATGTGTTTGACAAGGGTGAGCCCAAGTCGATGGAATTTTCCTTTCCAACCTTGCAGGGTGTACGCCATTTCTCGTGTCGGTTGGTGCCCGAGTTCAATGAGCGCGGGCACGTGGAGTCTGCGCTGGCCGTGACGCACGATGTGACGGATAGCCGCGCCTACGAGCAACGGCTGCTAGAGCAGGATGTGCGCAAAGATGAATTTCTGGCGACACTTGCGCACGAGTTGCGCAACCCGCTGGCACCTATTCGCACTGGCTTGCAGGTGCTCAAGCTCACCCCGCAGGCAGACGTTGCTGCGCGCACCCTGCCGGTGATGGAGCGTCAGTTGAGCCAGTTGGTGCGGCTGATTGACGATTTGCTCGATGTCTCGCGTATCAGCAGCGGCAAAATCGCGCTGCGCAAAGAACGCATTGTCTTTCAAGAAGTCGCCGCTGCCGCGCTGGAGACATCCAGGCCCGTGATGGACGCGGCGGGTCATTCGCTGACGATTGACTGGCCGGACAAGCCAGTCTGGCTGGATGCGGACCCGACCCGGCTGGCACAAATCCTCAGCAACCTGCTGACCAATTCTGCCAAGTACATGCACCCCGGCGGCCAGATCAAGTTTTCTGCGCGGCGCGAGGGTGGTTTCATCTCGATCTCGGTGGTGGATACGGGCATGGGCATACCGGCCGACATGCTGGGCACGGTATTCGACATGTTCACGCAAATCAACCGCACGCTGGATCGTGCGCAGGGTGGCCTGGGCATCGGCTTATCGCTGGTCAAAACGCTGGTTGAAATGCACGGCGGTAGCGCGCATGCCACCAGCGGCGGCATCGATCAGGGCAGTGAATTCAAGGTCCGCCTTCCGATAGCCGCCGCACCCGCAAGCGTCGAAACCGCAATTACGCCGCTTGCGACCGGCGTCCCCAGTGCCAGACATCGGATCTTGGTGGTTGACGACAACGTGGATGCCGCCGAGACCATGACGCTGCTGCTGGGTATGTCGGGCCATGATGCACGCCCGGCGTTTGGCGGCCAGGAGGCGCTGGATGTGGCGTTTGAGTTTCGCCCCGATGTCGTATTTCTGGACATCGGCTTGCCTGGCATGGACGGTTATGAAGTCGCGCGAAGGCTGCTGGCCGATCCATCCATGGCCGCGACGAAATTGATTGCGTTGACGGGCTGGGGCACCGAAAACGACATTCGAAAATCAAAAATGGCTGGCTTTCTCGCCCACCTGACCAAACCTGTCGACCCGGATGCTGTTGAGGCGATTCTCGCGAAGTTACTTCCCACCGCGGGAGTTGCAGACCCCACGCCCATCAGACAGTACTCGCGCGTCGGCGACTAGCGCCAATGCCTTCCCATTTTTTGTCCTCTTTCAACCGTAGTTTGTGCCATGCCAGCCCCCTCAAATAAAGACCTTGTGCATTCAGAGCTCCTCCCCTTGGTTACGCCCGAGGTGCTTCAGCAGCGCCTCGCCGAAGCGGCCTGCTACGCGGTGTTGCAACGTATCTCGCCGGTCCTTCGGCATGACGTCGCCGGCTTTATGCAGCCGGTCGGCATGCTGACGAAGGTTTTACAAAGGCGCGTTCAAATGGCCGAGCCCGACTTGCGTGAAATCACCAATAATCTGGCATCGGTCGGCGCTTTGGTGAAGGAAGCCACGGCGGGCTGCATGAATGCCATGGGGTGGATGATTTCGGGCGAAGACAAGCCTGTGAGTTTGCGAAGCGGCGTGAGCGAAGCCATCCAGTTACTCGGGCCGGAGTTATTCGGAACTGAGTTGGAACTGCGCAATGGCATTTCAGACGAACAAACAAGCGTACCGCAAAGTTATCTTCGCAGCGTCTTGATGGGCGCGCTGCTGGCGTTTTGTGATCACCGCAGCGCGGGCAACATCTTGCAGGTCACACTGGAAGCAGGAGCCGAAAATAGCGATACACACCGCGCTTTACTGATGCGCATGCTGCCTGGCGACACCGTCAATACGCCCGCATTAGGGGGCACCAATCGCAGATCCCGATCAATCGATTGGCAAGATGTGCAAGCCATGGCCGACTCGTTCAACGTGACGATGGAGCGGGGCGATGGCTGGCTGAGGTTAGGTCTGCCCCAAGCTATTAAAGTGACCGTAACGGATGCACGCTCGCAGCCCACGGGCTTATAAAAAACGGTTTGACTATCGCGTCGGTGACGTCTTCAATCGCTGCCGGGCTCCAGCGCGGCGTGCGGTCCTTGTCGATGGCTTGGGCGCGAATGCCTTCTACCGTTTCGCTTTGGGCGGGGGTTTTGCCCAGGTGCTTGGGGTTGAAGCAATGGTGAACCAAGTCCCGCTCCATGCGCAGGTCGGCAGCCAGCGTCATGCTGCGCGCGCGGCGGATTTGTTCCAGGGTGACGTGCAGCATCAGCGGCGATTTGTGACGCAGGCGGGTGAGCGCCTCCTGCGCCCAGGCGCTGGTGTCGGCTTGTAGCGCGGCGACTATCTCGCTCACGCTGTTTTTCGAAAAGACCGGGTCTATCAAGCCTCTGGCTCTCGCCAAATGGTCTTTGCTTGCTACGGAGTTTGAAAGCATCAGTTTTTGAATCGACACTTGAATCGATACGTCGCCAGTTTGCTTCAACTCACTCAAGGCCTGCCACAGCGAGGTCAGATTTTGCGAATCAACCAACGCATCCGCCAAGCCAAACGCTACCGCGTCGTTCGGTGCGACCATCTCGCCCGTCAAGCCCAGCCATTCGCCGATGTGGCCGGGGCAGCGGCTTAAAAAGTAGCCACCCCCGACATCGGGGAACAGGCCGATCTGCGTCTCGGGCATGGCCATCTTGGTGTGCTCAGTGACGATGCGCATCGACATGCCCTGCGCCAAACCCATGCCGCCGCCCATCACGATGCCGTCCATGAAGGCGATGGTCGGCTTGCCGTAGTGGTGAATGAGGTGGTTGAGTGCGTATTCTTCGGTGAAGAAATCTTCCAGCGCCGAATCGCTCGCCAGTGCAGCCTGATGAAAAAAGCGGATGTCTCCACCCGCGCAAAACGCGCCAAAAGGCCCGGCTTTGTTGACTCCGCGCATGGCTACAGCGTGAATGGTGTCGTCATCGCGCCACGCGGTCAACGTCTGCGTAATGCTGCGGATCATACCCAATGACAGCGCATTGAGCGCGGCGGGGCGGTTCAGGGTGATGAAGCCGACGCTGCCTCGAATTTCGGTTAAGACATCGTTGACTGTGGCCGTGTGCGCGGCGGGATGGGAGGCGGTAGAAGATGACATGTTTAAGATGGTTACGCGATGATGCCGAAAAGCATCCCAGTGTAGTTCGCCACAATTCAAATCCAGCAACGTATTCCGCCCCAAATTACTCACCATGTACAGCGCCCTCGCAGATGCGGTACTTGTCCTGCACACAGGCGTGGCGGGCTTCGTCGTTGTTGGATTGCCGCTGATCGTCTATGGCAATGTGAAGGGCTGGCTTTGGGTCAATCAACTTTGGTTCAGGCTTGCCCATTTGGCGGCCATCGCCGTCGTCGTTCTGGAGTCCTGGGCCGGGCTGACTTGTCCGCTCACGACGCTGGAGTCTTGGCTGCGCATCCAGTCTGGCCAGACTAGCCATGACTCCGGGTTTATTGAGTATTGGGTTGGTGCTGTGCTCTTTTACAACGCCCCATCTTGGATATTCACCTTCGCCTACTCGCTCTTCGGCGTTGCCGTTGCGGCAACATGGTGGCTCTATCCACCGCGCAGCCGCCGTGGCGTTTCCGTCGGTGAGCAGGAGGACGTCAGATTTTTGAAAAAATAAACCCTTGAGTTAATTTTTTGATAAAAATACTGATTCTTGTCGTAATTCTGAAACAAATCGGGAATGGGCTCTCGTATAATATAGACATTATGCTATTTTTATAATAGCAATTTGGTGATTTATCTGTTTGCACATAAGCGCTCTCCAAACCGTATCGCACGACAATATGAGGCCTTTCGCGGCCAGCTCAGCGGACGGCGCACCTTTACCCACCCACGGACGCAACACACACCATGGCCCAATCGGATCTGAACCAACTGGCGGCACTCATCGCACGGAGTCGCGACGCCCTGCTCGCGCGATGGCGAAATCAGGTGCGGGAGTTGCCCTCGGCCAAGCACCTCGACACGCCCACGCTCAACGATCACATTCCTGACTTGCTGACCGAGCTGGCCGAAGCGCTCGAGAAAAACTCGAATCAGACCATTCCCGAAGCGCTGGTTGAGGAAAGCGCGCAAACGCATGGCAAGCAGCGCCTCGCCGATGGTTTTGACATTGAAGAGGTCGTGGCCGAATACAACATCCTGCGCGGCTGCATTCACGATCTGGCCACTGAAAACGGCATCGCGCTGCAGGGCAGGCCATTCCACGTCATGAACCGGGTTTTTGATCTGGCGATCGGTGTGGCCTTGCAGACCTATTCAAGCCAGCGAGCGCTGGAGGTCAGGCAGAAACGCGAAGAATATCTTGCGTTTGTCGCGCACGATCTGCAAACGCCTTTGTTTGCGATTTCGCTGGCCGGGCGGGTGCTTGAAAACCGGCTACCCAAGTTGGGTTTTACGCCAGACTCCGCGCAAATGCTCAAAACACTGCGCCGCAGTGTGCAGCAGCTTGAAGGCCTGGTTCGCAAAGTGCGCGAAGAAAACTTGAATTTGGGAAATTTGGACGACTTGCAGGATGGCGGTGGCATCAAGCTGGAGCGGCGGGAGTTCGATTTATGGCCCTTGGTGGAATCATTGATAGAGGAAATTCAACCCCTCGCAGACAGCGCCAAAGCTCGCTTGGTCAACCAGGTGCCTGATGATCTGATGGCCTTTGCGGACGCGGGTTTGTTGAAACGTGTCTTCCAGAACCTGGTGTCTAACGCCATCCGATACACACACAGCGGCGAAATTGTTATTGCAGCCGTAACCACCGGCCCAGACGACGACGCCCAAGCTTTCATTGATTGCTGGGTTACCGACAACGGCGCAGGAATCCCCGAACACATGCTGGCCAACGTGTTCAAAAAAGGGGAATCAGATCCGAAAAATGCTGACGGTACCGGCTTAGGGTTGGCCATCGTGCAAAAGTTCGTTGAGGCCCACGGCGGAACCGTCCGCGTGGAATCGACCGAGGGCAAGGGCTCGACTTTTCGGTTCTCGCTGCCCCGCAAAATGCCCGCGCCATAGACTGGCGCCAACCACACTACGCCCGCTGGCGCCATCCCACCAGTTCATTGGTCACCAGCGCGCCAATCACCAGCGCACCACCCCACAACACGGTTGAACTCGGCGCTTCATTCGCACCCAGCCAGACCAGAATGATGCCGAACGGCACCTCCAGCAGCGCCAAAAGCGACACCTCTGGGGCCTTCAACACCCGCGCGCACATCACCGACAGCACGCACGGCACGGCCAGTTGCCCAAGCCCCAGTGACGCGAGCAGCGTGATGTCCCACGGGCTGGCTTGGAAAGGAAATGCCATGGGGAACGTCAGCAGGCAGGAGAACACGGCTCCCATCATGACAGCGGTCATCAGATCGACGTCATGCCCCTGGTCATGCGCGTTTTGCGTGATGGTCCAGTTGATCGCAGCTGCCAGCGGCACGCCCAGCGCCACCACGGTTCCGAGCAGTTGCCCGCCCCGCAACTGCGCCGCAAACATCCAGGCAATACCGATACCCGCGACCACGATGGCGACCCAAGTGCGAACCGGGATCTTTTGTCCAATGAAGACGCGGGCGATGAGCGCCGTCAACAGCGGGCCGATGGCCATGGTGACCAGCACATTGGCCACGCTCGTCAGCGTCAGCGCCATCATGTAGAAGGTGAACATGCCGCACCAACACAGGCTGGAAAACCAGAAGGTCTTACCCGCGTGGCGAAGTTTTGCAAACAC
>JANOTO010000502.1:0-5590 GCA_031416395.1 Rhodoferax sp.
CAGCCAGACAGCTACCGAACCCCCGTGCAGCAGTCGCTGGTAGACCACCTGGTGCAAGGCGGTTTAGCCGTCGGCAAGATCGAAGCGGTGGAGCGTTTTGCCTTTTACGACAAAGTGCGCGCCGCTAGCCTGATCGTGCAAACCGGCGAGGCCAGCGCCTACGGCAACGCGCTGTTTGCGAAAGGTGTGATCTTGAGCTGATCAGCCGTCGAAATTGAGAGTGAGTCGCATTCCAAAGAAGTGAATTTGCAGGGTATTCGGAGTGCCTTGAACGACGCCTGCAGATTCGCAGAGAATCGCGCCATCGTTTTTCGGTTTACCACCAAGAAGTGATCAATTCTTTATAACTCTAGATAGACAAACATGACCAATCGCCGTGAATTCGTAATCAACATCAGCCTGGGCGGCTCTGCCCTTCTCGCCAGCCAAGCCTTTGCCCAAGCCCCAATGCTGGCCGAGACTGACGCGCAGGCCGCAGCCCTGGGTTACAAAGCCGACACCACCAAAGTCGATGCCAAAAAATTCCCCAAACACGCACCTGCACAGCTTTGCAACAACTGCGCCCTTTACGCAGGCAAAGCAACCGATGCTGCCGCTGCCTGCCCGCTGTTCGCAGGCAAACAAGTAGCGGGCAAAGGCTGGTGCAGCGCCTGGGCCAAGAAGGCTTGATCTGCGGGGTTGCGCGGTAGTGAGCGCGCATAAGAAGTCGCCGAACAAGTCCCAATTGCCGTCGAAGATTTGCACTGTTTGCGCACGGCCATTCACTTGGCGCAAAAAGTGGGAGAAGGTGTGGGACGAGGTCAAGTACTGCTCTGAGCGCTGCCGCAATACCAAAAAGAGCATGACCGCATGACAAGGCTGCGGCTGATCCTGGGCGACCAACTCAACCCGCAGCACAGTTGGTTCGCATCCTTGGATCCAAATGTCGTCTTCGTGATGATGGAGTTGCGCTCTGAGACTGACTACGTGCTGCATCACGCGCAGAAAATCATCTCGATTTTTGCGGCCATGCGCGACATGGCGCGTCACCTCGCCCAAGCGGGCCATCGCGTCCATTACCTGCGCATTGATGACGCGGCCAACACGCAGTCGTTTGAGGGCAATTTGAGTGCGCTCATTGGCCACTATAAAGCGCTGTTGTTCGAGTACCAAGACCCAGACGAATGGCGGATTGATCAGCAACTGGCTGCGTTTTCAAAACAGCAGTCCATCCCCTGCACCCAAGTCAGCAGCGAGCACTTTTTCACTGAACGCCACGAGGCCGCCGAGCTATTCGCAGGCCGCAAAAAATGGCTGATGGAAACCTTCTACCGCCACATGCGCGTGCGCCACAGCGTGCTCGTTGACCCCGCCAAAAAGCCCGTTGGCGGCCAGTGGAATTTTGATGCGGAGAACCGCAAATCCTGGCCCGGCCTGCCGTTTGAGCCAGCGGATTGGCGTAAGCCGCACGATCATTCTGCGCTTTGGAAGACGATAGAGGGCGCAGGTGTTAAAAGCTTTGGTGAGCCCAATGCCGCGGCTATCGCCTGGCCATTGAACCGGGCAGAGGCGTTGCAGCACCTGGATGACTTCATCACCCAAGCACTGCCGCATTTTGGCGATTTTCAAGATGCCATGAGCAGCAAGGCGTGGCGGCTATTTCATTCGCTGTTGTCGTTCGCACTCAACACCAAAATGCTGAACCCGCGCGAGGTCGTGGCGCGTGCTGAAAGTGCGGGTCGTACAGGTGTCGCGCCAATGGCCGCCGCAGAAGGCTTTATCCGGCAGATTCTCGGTTGGCGGGAATATGTGCGTGGTTTCTACTGGGCACACGGGCCTGATTACGATCAACACAACTATTTTGAGCACGACCTGCCCGTGCCGAAATGGTTTTGGACGGGCGAGACCAAAATGCGCTGCATGGCTGCCGCCATCGGCCAATCCCTTCGCGAAGCACACGCGCATCACATCCAGCGGCTGATGGTGATTGGTAATTTTTCGCTCTTGGCAGGAATTAATCCTGAGCCACTGAGCCGCTGGTATTTAGGCGTTTACATCGATGCGTTCGAATGGGTTGAGCTGCCCAACACCGTCGGTATGAGCCAGTTTGCCGACGGTGGCCTGCTGGCGACCAAGCCGTATGTGTCCAGCGCCGCCTACATTGACCGCATGAGCGACTATTGCAAGGGTTGCCATTACGACAAAAAACTGCGCGAAGGCGAGCGCGCGTGTCCGTTTAACGCGCTGTATTGGGACTTTCATGTGCGCCATAAAGACAAGCTGGCGAACAACCCGCGCATCGGCATGGTCTACCGCCAGCTTGAAAAGATGAGTGACGGGGCGGTCAAATCCTTGCAAATGCAAGCCGGTACCGTCAGAAAAAACATCGAATCGCTCTAAACTTGTCGGCTTTGAAACAAGCCGACATCAGCCATGCAACTTCAGGACATCTTGTACTCACAGGGCTTTGGCACGCGGCGCGTCTGCGCGGGGTTGATCCAGCAGGGTTGGGTTGAGGTTTATGATCAAAACGATCCCCCAGCTCTCGTAAAACATACACAATCAGATATTGATTTGGTAGCGACAGGCTTGCGCTTTCGGGTGCAGGGCGTGGACTGGGCCTACTTCGAGAAGGCCTACCTGATGCTGCACAAGCCTGCAGGCACCGAGTGCTCGCAAAAGCCGTCCACCTACCCCAGCATCTACACGCTGCTGCCCTCGCCCTTGCGTCTGCGTCCGCAAAAGAGCGCGGTGCAAGGCGTGCAGGCGGTGGGCAGGCTGGATCAAGACACGACCGGGCTGCTGCTCATGAGCGACGACGGCCAGTTCATCCACCGCATGAGTTCGCCCAAAAAGCATCTGCCCAAGGTGTATGAAGTCACCTGCAAACACCCGCTGGATGAAGCCCAAGTCAACAAGTTGCTCGACGGCGTGGTGCTGGATGACGACCCCAAGCCCGTGCGCGCCGCCGCTTGCGAGATCGTGGATGCTGACGGCGAAAAATTGCACCTGCGCCTGACGCTGACCGAAGGCAAGTACCACCAAGTCAAACGCATGCTGGCGGCAGTGAGCAACCGCGTCGAAGGCCTGCACCGTTCGCGCATCGGTGGGCTGGAGCTGCCCGCAGATTTGTTGGCGGGGCAATGGCGCTGGCTGAGTGCGGCGGATTTGGAGAAGTTGAAGAGCTGAAGAAATAGTTCCGCTCCACGGAATCCGTTTTACAGATTAGAATGCCTTCATGATCCGTTCGTTCATCTGCGCCACACGGAATCGCTGTTCAACAGCCAGTCAGTCGGTCGCTTCAGAAACATTGAGCGGGTAGCGCGGCGCAAGCTGCTGCAACTGCACACCGCAACAGTGCTGAACAGCTTGCGTGTGCCGCCGGGCAACATGCTGGAGGCGTTAAGAGGCGAGCGTAAGGGCCGATACAGCATTCGCATCAATGACCAGTGGCGTGTGTGCTTTGCCTGGCATGACGATGGGGCTTATCGGGTTGAAATTGTGGATTACCACTGAGCTGGAAGCTGTAAATAGGAGATCGAAATGGCACGCAAATTATTGGATGAAATTTACCCCGGCGAGATCCTGCTTGAGGATTACATGAAGCCATTGGGTATCACCGCCCGGCAGCTTGCCGCCGATATGGACGTGCCGCCCAGCCGTATCAGCGACATCGTGAATGGCCAGCGCCCCATCACGGCGGACACGGCCTTGCGCTTGGGGCTATTTTTCAGCATGGAACCGCGCTACTGGTTGAACTTGCAAACGGAGTACGACATGCGCGTGGTGATGCGTGAGAGCCGGGACAAGATTGCGCAACGGATTCGGGTGTTCCAGGCGGCGGCGGCCTGACACGCGTCGATACGAAATGTACACATCAATTGCTACAGTAAGAGTAGCTAACTATTTAATCTTTCCGAGAGCTAGAGACCTAAAAAGTCATAAATCTCGCTTCAATAGCTGATTTTTGCGAAATAATTAACTCTCAGGTTAATTGTTACCTCTTTAATGACGTGCAACAGGCCCGCTTACAAACTGAGCGACTTGATACCAAGCCCAGCCGGTTTCCACAGACCCGCAAGCTACACTAGCGGGCTACCTCAGAAGTGGATTTTTGTGAAGTTTTTTGTCTCTCGAGCGGTCTTGCTGATGGCTCTGATTTCCCTCTCGTTACCCGGCGCTGTTTTTGCTCAAACCGCAGGGTTGCCTGCGGTATCGTCTCAGCCATCCCGGCCGATTTTCGTCCTCAACTCGAAGGATGCCAACGTCAGCGTGATCGACCCGTTGACCTGGAAGGAAACCAAGCGCATCGCCACCGGCAAAGAGCCACACCACCTGTACCTCACGCCGGATGAAAAATCGCTCATCATTGCCAATGCGGCCAGTGACTCGATGACTTTCATTGACCCGAAAACAGCCGAGGTCCAGCGCACATTTCGCGGAATTTTGGACCCTTATCACCTGCGCTTTTCGCCCGACATGAAATGGTTTGTGACGGCGGCGAATCGGTTGAACCACATCGACATCTACAAGTGGGACGGCACCGACATCGCCCTGGTCAAACGCATCGCCACCAGCAGAACACCCAGCCATCTGTGGATCGACACCAAGAGCACCACGCTTTACGCGACCATGCAGGACAGCGATGAGCTGGTTCAAATTGACCTGGCGACGCAGACCGTCAAATGGCGCGGCAAGACCGGTGCCACGCCAGCCGATGTGTTTGGCACGGCAGACGACAAATTCATGCTGGTCGCCCTCACCGGTGGCGATGGCGTGGAAGTTTTCGACATCAGCGGCCCGCAGCCCAAACTTGTGAAAACCATCAAGACGGGGCTGGGTGCGCATGCCTTTCGCAGCGCGGGCGACAAGCGCCACGTGTATGTGAGCAACCGCGTGGCCAACAGCATCAGCAAAATCGACCTCACCACGTTCGCGGTGGTCGATAGTTACCCCGCACCAGGCGGGCCGGACTGCATGGAAGTCTCGAATGACGGAAAATTCATTCTCGTGACATCGCGCTGGGCCAGAAAGCTCAGTGTGATTGATGTCACAACCCGCCAAGTGGTACGACAGGTCAACGTAGGAGCATCTCCCCATGGTGTCTGGACTTTGGATCACGCCCCTCGGCAATAAGCCTTCGCGGCGCAGCGCGGCGGCGCTAGGGTTTTTGACGGCTCTGCTTCTTGCAGGGCCAACCCAAGCGCAAAAAACCTGCGACAAGCCACTCTATTTGACCTTCGACACCGGCCACATGGGCACCGCCGCGCTGATTGCGGATGTGCTCAAACGCCACGATGTCAAAGTGACCTTCTTTGCCGCAAATGAACGCACCCAGGTGGGTGACGGAAGTTTGGGCAACCATTGGGCACCGTGGTGGAAAGCGCAGGCCGCAGAAGGGCATGAATTTGCCTCGCACACCTATGACCATGCCTACTGGCGCGGCGATTTAAAGGGTGTGGCACCCCAGTTCCGCATTCGTCCGTCCAGTGGCCCGCTTGAAGGCCGTGAGTTCACCTGGGACGCCAAAAAATACTGCGAACAAATTGGCTATGCGGCCGAGCGGCTGCAAGACTTCACGGGCAAAGCGCCGTTACCGCTGTTTCGTGCA
>JANOTO010000503.1:0-3892 GCA_031416395.1 Rhodoferax sp.
CGACTCCAGCCGCACGCCACGCACGTCGGGCTTTTTGACTTCGTCCAAGGCCCATTTGACAAACGGCTCGACCTGCGCGGCCTCTCCCGCCACGGCCATGCGGTAGGTGAGACGACTGGCCGGCTGGATCAGCCCGGTCGCCGCGACATCGGCCTTGTTGATCATCACGCGCGGCGCAAAGCTCATAAAGCCCGCGCCGCGATCTGGCTCGATCACGATCACGTTGCTGATGCGAAACGTGGCATCGCCCAGCAGCAACGCATCGCCCATCTTGAGGTTCAGCGCGTCCAACAGCGCGGCATCAATCCAGGCCTCGCCGGGCTTGGGGATGTCGCGGGTTTTGACTTCTGCGCCGCCGGGTTTGTCACTGATGCGCAAGTTGCCGCGCAGCGGATAGCCGGTATCGACCACCTTGAGCGCCACCAGTTTGGAAGCACCACCCTGCGCATCCGGCGCGCGGCCCATGGTGGGAAAGCCGAGCGTCTGCGTGGTGGTCAAGCCCAGCGCACGTGCCTTGGCGGCAAATGCAGCGGGCGTGGCGTTGTCGCTGGAGACCACCGCATCACCGCCCAGCAGCTGAAGCGCATCACGCTGCAAGCCACCTTTCAAGCGATCCGCAAAAAACCCGACCGCCGTCAGTGCCGCGACCGCCAGTGTTACTGCGAGGATCAGAAGCTTCAGCTCGCCCGAGCGGAAATCCCGCCACAAAGTGCGCCAACCCAATTGCCAGAATGAAATACTCATAGGCGCTACCTTACCGCATCGCGCTTAAGCCCGCGCGGCGGATTGGAAATAAGGTGGATCGACGGGGCCGAGGCGGCTGGGGCAGTCGCCAAAAAAAAGCTACTTTATTTATAGCTACAACCGCAAAAAATACGAGAGCTAGGGGCCAAAAACATCTAAATATTTAAGATTTGCGCTGTTTTAATGAAATAAATTAACCTAAAGGTTTATTTTTAACATCTTCACTGATTGCGCAGAGATGAAAGCAGTTACAGCCGAGGCGGGGCTGCACCACTCTGAAGCACCAGCCGAGGTGCGCCGCTGTAAACCAGAAAACGCTTGTTGGTTGCGCGCCCAATTGCGCACAGCCCCAGGCGCGTGGCGACGGCCTGGCCCATCTGCGTGATGCCGCTGCGGGAGACGACGATGGGCACGCCCATCTGGGCGGACTTGATGACCATCTCGCTGGTCAAACGACCTGTGGTGTAAAAGATTTTGTTGGCGCTGGTCATGCCATCCTGCATCGCCATCCAACCGGCAATCGTGTCGATGGCGTTGTGGCGGCCTACGTCTTCTACAAACATCAACAGCTCTTCGCCCTGAAACAGGGCACACGCATGCACCGAGCCCGCTGATTTGTAAGTGCTTTCTTTCAGGCGGATGGCGTTGACAATGCCGTAGAGCTGGGTTTGCGTCAGGCTCGCCTCGGGCAGGCGGATGTTGTCGATATCGCCCATCATGTCGCCAAACACGCTGCCTTGTCCACAGCCGGTGGTGACGACGCGCTTGGCGGTTTTGGCTTCGATGTCGGCAATGCCGCTGCGCGTTTTGACGGCTGCCGCCCCCACGTCCCAATCGACAGTGATGGATTCAACGTCTTGCGCTGACGCGATCAAGCGCTGGTTGCGCAGATAGCCCAACACCAGCAACTCCGGCTGCGCGCCGAGCGTCATCAACGTGACCAGTTCGCGCTTGTCGATGTAGAGGGTGAGCGCCCGCTCTGCGGGGATGGAGACAGCGACGGACTCGCCAAACTCGTTGACCGCGACAACCTCGGACGTGAGCGCAGCGCGGGCCTGGGTGAGGGCAGGAAGCCGATTCAAACGCCGCCGTGCCCTGTCGATCAAGACTTTTTAGCGGGCGCGACAGCGGGTGCGGCGGTTGCAGCCGCTGGGGTCGCCGCCGGTGCCGCAGGCGTTGCGGCGGCGGTGGCTCCAGCCGGAACGTAAGCAAACGGACCGGGGTCTGCGCACGCGGGCAATGCGGCAGCAGGTTTTGGCGTTTTGCCATTGCTCGTGGCCGTCTTGACATAATTGGCGGCGGCTTTGTCCTGGTATTTACAGAGCAAGTAATTTTCCAGCTTGCCGCTCCACGCAGTTTTGGCTGCGGCCTCAGCGGCTTTGGCCTTGGCGGCATCGTCCAGCACAGGCACCGGCAATTTGGCCAGTGCGACGCATGAGACACCGGTAATCAGCAAGGAAACAAACAGCTTTTTCATATCGCATTCCACCTTAGATTTGCACCGAAGTGCCAGGCCCAGTGCCACCAACCAAACCGCCCGCAGGCAGCGGTGTACGCTGCGCCGGAATTTTGCCGGCTTTCACGTCGTCAAACCATTGCTCGTGATGCTCTTTGGCCCATGCTTCGTCGACGTAGCCCGTCTCCATACCTTTGTAAGCGCCTTGCATCCCCAGCGTGCCGATGTAGATGTGCCCGAGGAACATGGCCACCATCAGCAACGCTGCCACGGCATGCACCATGTGCGAGATTTGCATCGTGCCACGCTCATAAATCAGACCGGGCACCAGTTTGTTCAACACCAGGCCGGAACCAATCACGATCAGACCGAGCAGGAACACGCCACCCCAAAAAACCACTTTCTCACCGGCGTTAAAGCGATGCGAAGGCACCTCTTTGCCCGACAGCAAACCACCGCCTTTGAGCAGCCAGTTAAGGTCGCCTTTTCGGGGCAAGTTGTCCTTGACGAAGGTCAACAGCACAACGACCAGGGACACGGCAAACACTGGTCCGGCAAAGTTGTGCATATTTTTCAGTGCGTAGGTGAGCCAGCCAAACAGCGTGCTCCCAATCACCGGCAGGATGAAAAATTTGCCAAATGCCATCACCACGCCGGAAATCGCGAGAATCGAAAACGCAATCGCATTAGCCCAATGGGCGGAGCGCTCAAAAGGCGTGAAGCGCTCGATTTTGCGACCTGTATCGGGCGAATGCTGCATCAACATGCCTTTGCGCCAGTAAAACAGTGCAATGGCTCCCAAAACAATCAACAGCAGCGCACCGCCGTACGGGATGATCAAGTTGTTGCGCACTTGGCGCCACGCCTCGCCCGCGTTGGTCAATTTGGAACCTGGATACTGCACAAAAGGCTGAATCAGGTTACCGGCTTCCGGGGCCTCACTCTTGGGCAGGCTGCTGTAGCCGTCTTTACCCTCGCCCACTTGGCGCCACATCGGGGCATTGTTACCGGGCTGCACTTTGGCGCGCTCGGCGTTGGACTGCTTGGCGTAGCCGGGCTGGTCGCTGGCATCCGGTTTCACATCAAAAATATTTTGACTCTGGATGCCACCCGCTGAGTTAGCTGGCGCGGGAGGCACCTGGTCAGTCGGCGCATCTGCCGCCAGACCAATGCCACCAACGCAGACGAGGACTAATGCCGTCGCAAATTTCCGAATCATGAACCGAACCATGGGATTTTTCCGATCAATTGGCTTTGGTGTAATCGTTCTGCCCGTTTTGCATGCGGGTCTTCAGGTGCTGCTCCCAGCTCGCCTTGTCGCCGGCCTTCCAGCCTTTGTCCATGTAGGCGCTGCCCGTGCCTGCATAAGCTGCGGTGTCCTGCTTGCTCGCGCTGCCAGGGTTCATGGCTTGCGGTTTGTCGCCGCAGGCCACCAGGGCCATCGCGATGCTGATGGCAGCAGTTACTTTGAGAGTTCCGGTCATGATTTCACCGCCGGCGCTGGTGCGATTGCGGGCGCGCCTGCAGGGGGTTGGCCCGCTTGTTTGGAGCCATAAGCCGTGCCCCAGCCCCACACTTCCGCGCCTTTGCCACGCTTCAACACGCGGTTGCGGAAGATGTCGGCGACCACATCGCCGTCACCTGCCAGCAGGGCTTTGGTCGAGCATTGCTCGGCACAGGCCGGCAGCTTGC
>JANOTO010000504.1:0-2489 GCA_031416395.1 Rhodoferax sp.
CGCACGTCGTCCAGCGGCTTCTTCTTGTTGTTGATGGCCAAAATGGTTTTAGCGCGCGAGCCGCTGACCAGCACCGTGAATTTGGGGTTGCTCTTGAACTGCGCCACGCTGCGTGGCGTGACGCGGGGAAAGGCATCAATGTCACCTGCCAGCAAGGCCGCCACTTGGGCCGCCGGATCGCTAATGAACCGGAACGTGACTTTTTTGATTTTTACGGCGGCTGCAGTGCGGTAGCCGTCCCATTTCACCAGCGTGACGGACGAGCCTTTGTTCCACACATCGAGCTTGTACGGGCCGGTGCCGACGGGCTTGGTGGCATTGGTGTCCACGCTTTTGGGCTCGACGATGATGGCGGTGGCTTGACCCATCAGGAACAGGAAGTCCGGGTCTAGCTCTTTGTTGACGACGACGACGGTGTGCTCGTCAATCGCACCGACTGTCTCCATCGTGGCAAAGGTGCGCTTGTCTTTATTGGTACTTTTCTCGCCCGCTGCACGCTCAAACGAGAACTTGACGGCTGCGGCGTTCATCGGCTCGCCGTTCTGAAACTTCACGCCTTTGCGAAGGGTGAAAGTGTAGGTTTTGAGATCGGGTGAAATCTCCCACTTCTCGGCCAACAGCGGCGACACCGTGCCGTCGCTGTTGATTTTGGTGAGGGTTTCAAACACGTTGTAATGAACGATTTCCGCAATGCTGGAAGCGGCTCCGCCTGTCGGATCCAGGCCCGGCGTGGGCTCTAGCGTCATACCGATCACGACGCTGTCTTTCTTGCTCTGGGCTAGTGCAGCAAGCGGCAGTGAGGCCAAAGCGGCGCTGGCAGCGGAGGTGGTTAGAACACTACGACGGCTTAGGCGATTCAACATGACGAATATCCTTCAATAAAAGTAACAGTCATAAACAATATCACCAATTTTGAGTGCACACCGCCAATACGGAAATCTCGCCTCAAAATTCTTTCCCACAACGTTCGGCTCACACCGCCAGATGACAGGCAACCCAATGACCGCTCGCCAATTGTCTAAGTTCCGGGCGGCTGGCATCGCACTGGGCAACCGCATTCGGGCAGCGGTGCGCATACGGGCAAGCGGTGGCGGGGTGCTCAGTGTGCGCGATCTGGATCGTGCGCTTTCGTGGTGCGCTGAAGGCGCGCGGCTCTAACTGCGGCACCGCATCCAGCAGCGCACGGGTATACGGGTGCGCGGCGTGAGTAAAGAGAACCTGAGGCGACCCCTGCTCCACAATGCGACCCTGAAAGATCACCGCCACTTCATCACACAGATGGTTGACCACCGCCAAGTCGTGGCTGATCAGCAAGTACGTCACGCCAAACTGTTGCTGCAAATCCTGCATCAAATTGAGCACCTGGGCTTGCACGGACACATCCAGCGCGCTCACTGGCTCATCGGCCACGATGAGTTTGGGGCGGGTGATAAGGGCGCGCGCAATGGCGATGCGTTGGCGCTGGCCGCCCGAAAACTCGTGCGGGTATTTGTCAAGATCGCTGTCACGCAGGCCGACTGAATTCAATACGTCACGGGCCCGGGCGCGCATTTCAGCGTCAGAACTCACGCCTTGTGCACTTAAGGGCTCGCTCACAATATGTTCGACGGTCTGCCGCGGATCGAGCGAACCATACGGGTCCTGAAACACCATCTGAAAGTCCCGCCGGGCATCGCGAAGTGCTGCCGCGTCCAGCAAGCTCAAGTCTTGCCCCAGCATGCGCACGCACCCGCTGGAAGGCGGCTCCAGCGCCATCACCAAGCGCGCGAGTGTCGATTTGCCCGAGCCCGACTCGCCCACCACACCCAGGCTGCGGCCCGACTCGATGTTGAAGCTCACGCCTTGCAGCGCTTTGACGACGGGCGGCTTGACCCACAGGTGCTCGCGCGGCATGGCGTAGTTGCGCGTGAGGCTTTCGACTTGCAGCAAGACTAAATTCATTGCGCGGCGCTCTGTGCGGCTGCTACAGCTTCAATTCGAAAACAACTGGCAGTGTGATCGCGTTCTATTTGAACTGCTGGTGGGCGCGCCTCAGCACACTGCGGCACGGCAAAGGCGCAGCGATCTGAGAACGGGCAACCGTCGGGCAGATCAATCAACTCGGGCACGGTGCCGGGGATGGTGGTCAAGCGAACGGGGCCAGAACCCGGTGTTTGCAATTGAGGCCGCGCTCCAAAAAGCCCCAGCGTGTAAGGGTGCGAACGGCTCGCAAAAACTGATGGAGTAGGGCCAGTCTCGACGACGCTGCCACCATACATCACCATCATGCGCGCGACGTTTTGGGCGATCACGCCCAGGTCGTGCGAGATCAAGATCAGCGCCATGTTGCGTTCTTGCACCAAGTCGTGAATCAGGTCGAGAATTTGGCCTTGAATGGTCACGTCCAGCGCGGTAGTAGGCTCATCGGCAATCAGCAGATCAGGCCCGCACGCCAGCGCCATGGCGATGGTGACGCGCTGGCGCTGGCCGCCTGAAAACTGGTGCGGATA
>JANOTO010000505.1:0-2299 GCA_031416395.1 Rhodoferax sp.
CATTTGCAGGTGGCGCACTTTACGGCGCAGATCCAGCAACTCGTGGCGCTCGCTGGTGCCCAGGGGCAGCTCCAGCGCAACGCTGCCTGCGGGCAGGCCCAACCGTGCTTTGCGCACCCAGCTCAGGATGCTGGTGACGTCGCAGCCGAATTCGCGGGCCAGGCCATTGGGGGTACGCCCAGCCTGCTCGATATCGACCGTCTGTTGACGAAATTGCGCCGCATACGACATCTTTGGGGTATGCGGTTTGGCCATCTTGGATCCCTTGTTGGTGAACAATACGGTGTCCGTGAAATGGGGTCAACTCCAAGACCAATGTGACACCTCTCAGGGATAGCACTTTGACTCTTTAGCAGTTGCTTTTCGGGCCGAGATGATTCGTATGACGTTACCGTCACCGCGATAACAGTGGCAAGCTGGCGCTCAGTCCGGAACTAATTCTACGGATTTCGCGGCAATGACCATGCGATGCAAGGTGTCGATTTACTACAATTGTAGTCAATTTTCATCAAAAATGAACTTAAAACAGGTTTTTGCTGGAAATATTGCAACAATTGCCTCCTAGCTCTCGTATAATTTACATAGTTTGCTATATATTATGTAGCATATAAATAGCTTATCGAGATTAATGCAGCGCACGGTAAATATCATCCGCCAGTTCGCGTGAGATGCCTTCAACCTTCGCGATGTCTTCAGCGCTGGCCAATGCCACACCGCGCACGCCGCCAAAGCGCTGCAACAGCTTGGCGCGGCGCTTGGCACCGATGCCGGGAATGTCCTCCAGCTTGCTGCCGCCAACGCGCACTTTGGCCCGCGCGGCGCGCATACCGGTGATGGCGAAGCGGTGTGCTTCATCGCGTATCTGCGCGATCAACATCAGCGCGGCTGAGTCTTTGCCGAGGTAAACCTTCTCGCGGCCGTCGGCAAACACCAGCTCTTCCAAGCCGACTTTGCGGCCCTCGCCTTTCTCCACGCCGACGATGAGCGACAAGTCCAGCCCCAGCTCGACAAACACCTCGCGTGCCATGCTGACCTGGCCTTTGCCGCCATCGACCAGCACCAAGTCTGGCAGCCGCCCGGTGCCTGCGGACACCTCACCGCTGATCTTGGCCTGTTTCAGTGCCTCCGACAATTTGCCGTAGCGACGCAGCAGCACCTGGCGCATGGCGGCGTAATCGTCGCCGGGCGTGATGTCGTTAATGTTGTAGCGGCGGTATTGCGCGTTCTGCATCTTATGCTGCTCAAACACCACGCAGGATGCCTGCGTGTTCTCGCCCGCCGTGTGCGAGATGTCAAAGCACTCGACGCGCAGTTCGCTCAGGTCGTCCAACGCTAGATCGAGCGCATCGGCCAGCGCCCGCGTGCGTGCCTGCTGCGAGCCTTCTTCTGACAGCAGCCGTGCCAGCTGCAGATTGGCATTGGTTTGCGCCATCTCCAGCCAGATGCGCCGCTGTTCGCGCGGTTGGTGTACCGCGGTCACTTTCACGCCAGATTGCAAGGTCAGCGCTTCAATCAGCACCTTGCTGACAGGCTCACTGGTCACCAGTGATGGCGGCACCGCCACCTCCAGGTAATGCTGCGCGACGAAGGCCTCCAGCACCAGTTGCTCGACAGGTTTGGTGGTTTGCGCCAGTTCATCATCCTCACTGACCAGGCTCGCGCCCTCCTCCACATGGGCCGGGAAGTAAGGCCGGTCACCCAAATGCCGCCCACCACGCACCATGGCCAGATTCACACATGCACGACCGCCCTGCACTTTCACCGCCAGGATGTCCACATCACGATCTGCCACGTTATCGACCGACTGTTGATGCAGCACGTTGGACAGGGCCGACACCTGGTTGCGCAGCTCGGCCGCCTGCTCAAACTCCAGCCGGTCAGAGTGCGCCATCATGCGTGCCTCCAGCGCCGACATCACCTGCCTGGAGTCTCCCTTCAAAAACTTCTCGGCGTTGATCAAATCCATCGCGTAATCTTCGGCGTTGATGTGCCCCACACACGGTGCCGAGCAGCGCTTGATCTGGTACAGCAAGCAGGGCCGCGTGCGGTTGCTGAATACCGCGTCTTCACAGGTGCGCAGGCGAAACACCTTTTGCATCAGCAAGATCGACTCCTTCACCGACCAGGCGCTGGGGTACGGGCCAAAGTACTGATGCTTCTTTTCAATCGCACCGCGGTAGTAAGACATGCGGGGGAAGGTTGCCGCAGACTTCGCGTCCAACCCCGAGGGCAGCGCGCCTTTGTGGCCAGCAAAACCAGAAATCTTCAAGTACGGGTAGCTCTTGTCGTCCCGAAACAG
>JANOTO010000506.1:0-10318 GCA_031416395.1 Rhodoferax sp.
TGCCGACGCAGGCGAGATCGTGCAGGGCTTTGCGGTGGCGATGAAGGCGGGTGCCACCAAGGCGGTGTTTGACAGCACCATCGGCATTCACCCCACGGCAGCAGAAGAGTTTGTGACGATGCGTGAGTCAGTTGCAAAACCGGTTGCCAAGCCGGTCGCCAAGCCTGTCGTCCAGACCGACGCAGTGCCCATCGACACCGATTGACCTACTGCGACATCAGCGCTTTGACCACATCTGCAATCAGCGTGCAGTTGTCAAACTGCTTCTTGTCAAACGTCCAACCGAGCCGCACGATGACCAACTCGCGCGAGGGGATCATCGCCACCACCTGGCCCCAGTGGCCGCCCATGGCCATCGTGTCTTCGGGAAGGCCTCGGCCCTTGCAGGTGCCCGCTTGCGGATTGCCATACAGCCAAGTTTGCGCGCTGTAGCCCTGGCCTGCGCCGTCTTTCGTCGACGGCGTTTTAGCGCGTTGCAACCAACCTGGCGGTAATACTTCAATCTCTTTGGCGCTACCCCAGCGGCCATCCTGCAACATCAGTTGCCCCAAGCGAGCCCAGTCGCCCACGCTGGCCCACAGGTAGCTGGAGCCGATCCAGGTGCCGTTGGTGTCGGTCTCCAGCACCGCAGTGGTCGCACCAATCGGCGTGAACAACGCTTTGGCCGGGTAGGCCCAATAGTCTTTGTCGTTGTCAAAGCGGCCCCGCGCCACGGCGCTCAACAGATTGGCCGTCTGGCTCAAATAGCGCCAGCGTGTGGCAGGTGGCGCCTCCTGGGGCGATGCGGCTGAAAAGGCTGCTGCATCCGGTTTGCCCCACAGCATCTTGGGCACGCTGCCCCAGGGCTGGTAGTCCTCGGTGCTGGCCAGGCCGTCTCGCATGTACAAGAGGTCAGACACCTTGATCGTTTTGCGGGAATCACCCCGCCAATCCGCCACCCACGCAGGTTCGCGCCCAGCCGGGAAGGCATTGACCACCGGCGAGTTCATCGGCAAACCTTTCTCGGCGCTTAACTTGTGCATCAGCATGCCAGTGACCGTCTTCGTCATCGACCAGCCGTGCAGTGGAGTCTGCGCAGAAAAACCAGGCGCAGTTTTCAGCGCCAGCAAGCGGCCTTTGTGGACAATTGCCAAGCCACGCGCGTTCGCGGCCCGTGGATCGCCCGCGCCGACGAAGGCCTGATCGATGACCTTTTGCAGTGCGACCGTGTCAACGCCCGCGCCCCAATCGGACACCGCCAGCGGTGCGTCACCCGCTGGCCAGGGCGCATTGACAGCTTCAATTTTTGAAGCAGGCGAGGGCGGTGCGCTACCTGCCGCCATATCCAGCACGCAACCCCGGTTCGACAGCGACACTGCCGTGCGCTTGAACAGACCTGCAAACTTCGCACTGACAGAACGATTTGCGTCATCCACCTCAACGCTGATCAACTTGAGCACCGGGCTGGCCGGCAGCACATCATCCGCCAGCAAGTTTGCAACTGGCCTGCCTGCCACAAATGCCGCAGAACAAACGCCTTTGGCCGCCATGCCTGCGGCGTTTTGCGGGATGCCGATGAAGAGCAGGGCGGCGGCGACCAGCGCGATCAAGCTCAGTACGCCAATCAGTACACCGCGAATCCATCCTCTGGCTCTTGTCATGGTGGCTCTCTAATTTGAAAGAAGCTGTAACTCTACCGGAGTCCAGTGGGGCTCAACGGCGAGACGGTCCGTTTGGTCAGATACCGCAAGTAAGATGCCGCCATGCCCCAATCGCGTGTGCGCCGAAAGACCTCCCTCGGAAAGCTCAGCCCGCCCAGGCTGGGCCGGGTGTTTGACCGGGATCGTCTGTTTGACTTGATGGATGGTTTTGCCGGGGCACCGGGGGTTTGGATTGCCGGGCCGCCAGGCATGGGCAAGACGACATTGGTGGCCACTTATTTGCAGCGTGCCGCTACGCCGTGCCTCTGGCTGCAGTTGGATGCGGGTGATGCGGATGCAGCGAGTTTTGCGCACTATCTGGCCGAGGCGGCCTTGCCGCTGGCAGGGCGGCGCAAGATTCAGTTCGCCTCGCCCAGTGCCGATGATCTGCGCGATGTGCCCACCTTCATCCGGCGCTGTTTGCGCCAGCTCTCGCTGTGCTTGAACGGCCCGTGGACGCTGGTGCTGGACAACGTGCAGGAGATGGGCAGTGCGCCGTTGATGCACCAGGGTCTCGCCGCTTCGTTTGCCGAATTGCCTGCGGGCGCGCGCGTGATCGCCATTAGCCGCGAGCCGCCACCCGAAGCCTATGCGCGCGCTCTGTGTGGCCAGCAGCTGGCCTTGATCGAGACCGCTGAGTTGCGCTTCACCGACGACGAAACCAGCCGCTTGGTGAGCCTTCACGAGCGTGACTGGCAACCAGCGGCGCTGCGCGAAGCCACCGATGGCTGGGCGGCGGCCATGATCCTGATGCTGGCCACCCGCAGCAATCTCGATGAAAACACCGCCTTGCACGGCAGCACCTCGCGTGAGCGGCTGTTTGCCTTCTTTGCCGGTGAGGTGCTGCAAAAGATGACCCTGACAGAGGCTGACGCGCTGATGCGCATTGCGTTTTTGCCCAGCGCCACCGCAGCCATGGCGAGGGCCATCAGTGCCAACGCCGCTGCAGGGGATCTGCTGGCGGACTTGGCCCGGCGCAGCCTGTTCACCGACCGCCGGGAAGCGGCCGCGCCGCCCCATGTCATCAACTACAGCTTCCACGCGCTTTTCAGCGAGTTTTTGCGCGCCCGCGCGGTGGCCACGCTGGACGAGCCGAGCCTGCGCGCCCTTCGCATTCAGGCCGCTGGCATCCTGGCCCAGGCAGGGCAGGCCGATGCCGCCATTGCGCAACTCATCAGCGCAGCCGCCTGGAACGAAGCCTTTGACTTGCTTTGCCTTCACGCCGGGCACCTCTTCGCGCAGGGGCGAACCGCCTTGGTGCGCGAGTGGATTCTGGCGCTACCGCGTGAGCTGGCCGCCACGGCGCATGCGCTGTATTGGCTGGGCTGCTGTGAGCTGGCGGTCAACCCGTCCAAAGCGCTGGGGCATCTGCAGCAGGCGCATGCAGGTTTTGAGATGGCAGGCGACGCACCCGGTGCCTTTGGCGCAGCGTGCGCGGCGGCAGATGCCATCATCTTCCAGGGCGATAGTTTGAACACGCTGACGGCCTGGTTGCCGCTGCTGGAGTCTTACGCGCCAACCTACCTGGAGCGCCGAGAAGCGCAAGCCGACGTGGTTGAAACCGATCTTCGCGTGCTGCCTGGCCTGCTGGCCACCTTCGTCTACTGCGAGACGGCGCACCCGCTCACAGCCACACTCGCCGACTTGGCGGAGCGCATGCTGGATCAACCCCTGGCCGCCAGCCAGCGCATCTTGCTGGGGTCACTGGCCTATTACTTTTTGTGGACGGGCCAACGCGCGCGGCTGGACCGCATTCTGCTCAAGATTGACCAGATGTGCGCCGCGCCCGATGTGGCCGCAGCCACGCTGTTGCGCTGGTACGGCATCACCGCCGTCATTCTGTCGCTGATCGGGCGTATTGACGACTCGATGGCCTGCGCCAAGCGCGCGCTGGCGTTGGTCAGTGCGGACGTTGGGCTGGCTGGCATGGCCGCACGCGCCCACTTGCTCGTGGTGCTGGCAGCGCTTGCCGCCCGTGATGCTGAGCTGGCACGCAGCCACCTAAACGCCACCGCCTTGGTGCTCGATGCCGGCAACGCCATCGACACCACCACCTACGAGTACCAGCGCGGCCTGCTGATGCTGCTGGACGGCCAATGGAGCGATGCCGCAATGCTGATGCGCGCGTCGGTCGCCAGCAGCCAGAAAAGCGGCTGGCCCATGCGCCAACATATCGCGCTCTTGGGGCAGACGCTCACCGCCGTGCAGGCCGGTGCATTGGATGAAGCGCAAGCATCGCTGCAAGCGGTTCGGGATCACCGCTTTCATGCCGTATGCCGTTGGCACCAATGGATTGGCGGGTTGATCGAGGCGCACCTGGCCGACCGCCTGGGCGACCGCGCGCGCTGCATGGTGGCGCTGGCAGCGGCTTTCTCAACCGGGCGCGAGTATGGCTATGACTTTGGCCCCATGCCCTATTGCTGTGGCGACATGATGCCCCGGCTTGCGTCCATCGCACTCGCACACGACATTGACAGACCGTTTGCCTTGCAGATCATCCTGCGCTACAAGTTGCCAGCTCCGGTGGATGCCGCAGCGCAGTGGCCGTGGCCCATCCGCATCCGCACATTGGGCCAGTTTGCCGTGGAGCGCGACGGCGAGGCCGACAAGCCCGCCCGAAAAGAAAGCCGCAAGCCGCTGGATCTGCTAAAGCTGTTGCTCGCATCCGAAGGCAAAGCCGTGGGCGTCACGCACCTGTGCAACGCGCTGTGGCCAGAGGCAGAGGGGGATGCCGCCCGCAACTCGTTTGACAACGCGCTGCATCGCCTGCGCAAACTGCTGGGTGGCGACCGCCATGTGCAATTGCAGTCGGGCGGGTTGATGCTCGATACCGCAAGCTGCTGGACCGATGTAGCGGCGCTGTCGGCTTGCCTGGCGCGGATGGAGGCGCGCTTGGGCGATCCTGTGTATGACGCTGACGCTTCTCTATTAATAGCGTTTGCCGACCGTGCGTTGACGCTTTACCAAGGCGACTTTCTCGCGGGCGAAGACAGCCTGCTCGACGTGCAGCAGGCCCGTGAGCGCATTCGCGCGCGCTGGACGCGCCAGCTCGGCGAAGCGGGCGCGCATCTGCAGGCCAGCGGGCAACCCGCCCAAGCCGCGCGAATCTACCAGCGCGTCACTGAACAGCAGCCCTTGGCTGAAGACATCTACCGCCGCTTGATTCAGTGCCTGATCGCCCAAGGCCGCCCCGCTGAGGCGTATGAGGCGTATCGGCGGTGTAGACAGCAGCTTTCCGTGGTGCTGGGCTTGAAACCTGCTCCGCAGACTGATGCTTTGGTGGCGGGACTCCGCAATCTTTAAGCCATCGGTAGGATGCACATCCTTAAGCTTGTGTTCACCAGATACAGCCGTTGTATCTGTCACATCAGGAGGATTTGATATGACGAACCACACTACGGGCCGCCGCGAATTTTTGCAGGCATCAACGGCCTTGGCTTCGATCGTGGCTTTTGGCTTTGGACCCAGCGCCCACGCGCAAACACCCATCGAGCAGTTGAAGATTCTCTGTCCCGCACCCGCTGGCAGCATCCCGGACACAGTGGCGCGCAAGGTGGCCGAGCAGCTCGGTGCCAGCTACCTCAAAGGTGCCATTGTGGACAACCGCCCCGGCGCGACGGGGCTGGTGGCGTTTAACGCGTTGAAGGCGGGGCCAGTCGATGGCTCGGTCGTGCTGCTTGCCCCAGGCACGTTTGCCACGGTCAACCCGTATCTGTATGCCAAGCAGCCGTATGACCCGGCGGTCGATGTGCAGCCTGTGACCGTCGCGGCAGAAGCCACGCTGGGACTCGCGGTGGGGCCAACGGTGCCCGAGAGCGTGGGCAACGTGCGTGAATTGCTGGACTGGATGCGCGCCAACCCACGGCTCGCCAACGTCGGCTCCCCCGGTGCGGGCACCTTGCTGCATCTGCTGGAGGTGATGCTGTTCAAGGAAGCGGGCGTGCCGTGGCAGCACGTGGCGTACCCCGGTGGCCCGCAGGCGCTGGTGGATTTGCTGGGCGGGCAAATCGCTGCCCTGGTGCTGCCCGAGGGTATCTTGCGTCAGCACAAGGCCACTGGCAAATTGCGCGTGCTGGCAACGTCCAGTGCCCAACGCAGCGCCTACATGCCCGACGTGCCCACGTTCGTAGAGCAAGGCCACCGCAATCTAGTAGTGCGCGAGTGGTTTGCGTTTTTCCTGCCAGGCAAAGCCAGTCCCGCAGTCGTGGAGGCCACCTGGCAGACGCTGCGCCAGGGCATTGCGCGCCCCGAACTGGCGACTGCTTTGGCGGTGGCTGGCATGACCCCCGCGCCCAGCACGCCCGCCGCCATGGCCGAGCGTATTGCCCAGGAGCAGCGCTACTGGGCACCGGTGATCCAAAGCGCCGGTGTGCGGATCGAATCGTGAACGCACCCGTACACGCATTCGCACAGCGGCAGCAATCCAACCCGTGGGACAAAGCGGCCGCAGGTTGGAATGAGCATGGCGATGTCATCCGCAGTTGGCTGCGCGACGTGACGGGGGCCATGCTGGATGCAGCGCGCATCACCACAGGCTTCCGCGTGCTGGACATCGCCGCCGGTGCGGGCGACCAAACCCTCGACATCGCCCGGCGCGTCGGCACAACGGGCCACGTGCTGGCCACCGATTTGTCCGAACGTATCCTCGCCCTGGCCGAGCGCAACGCGCAAGCCCACGGTTATCCGCAAGTGCATACCCGCGTGGCAGACGCTCAGGCGCTGGACATGGTCGGCGCTAACTTTGATGCCGCTGTTTGCCGCTTGGGACTGATGTTTTGCGCGAACCCGTTGCTGGCGTTGACAGAGGTGCGGCGTGCGCTGAAGCCGGGCGGGCAGTTCAGCGCGGTCGTGTTTTCTGCGCCGCAGCAGAACCCATGTTTGACGATCACCATGGCGATTGCCCGGCGCTATGCGGGTCTGGCGCCTGCCGTGAGCGCAGCGCCGGGCTCGCTCCTCAGTCTGGGCCAGCCAGGTTTGTTGGCGAAGCTGTTGGGTGAGGCGGGTTTTGTAGACATCACCGTGCAGGCTGTCGCAGCGCCCTTCAAATTACCCAGCAGCCAACACTACGTGAGCTTCGTGCGCGCGGCGGGCTCACCCATCATCGAGATGCTGACCGAATGCCCAATGGAAACACAGCAACGCGCCTGGGACGAAATGGCCGTGGCGTTGTCTAGATTCAACACCGACACTGGCTGGGAGGGCCCTAATGAGCTGCTGCTGTGTGGTGGCACCGCGCCATAGCCACAAGCCATTTGGTTTGAGACGTGTGAGTGCGTTTGGGGTGTATCAAATATAATAGCAAACTAATGATATTATTCGAGAGCTAGGGGGATATTTTTATCGTAATAGCGCAATGCGTCGTCAAAAGAAGTATAATTTACTACTTTTGTGGTAAATGCGACGTATCGTGTGTGATGCGGCCAGTATGAAACAATCCCCGCATGCCCTACCTTCCCACCTTCATCGCCCCGTCCCGCTTCACCGACCCCGCTGCCGCCCTGGCCAAGGCGCGGGAGATTTACGACTCCAGCTTGAACCACTTGCGCGTCGCCATGCAGCGTTATGTGGCGGGGGAGACGCTGCCGGGCAACGTGCGGGCCTGCTACCCGTCTGTGCGGGTGCAGACGGATACCGTGTCGCGGCGCAACACGTCTGAGAGTGCGCGCTTGAGCTACGGTTTTGTTGCAGGGCCAGGTCGATTTGAGACCACGCTGACCCGGCCGGATTTGTATGCCGCTTACTACCTGGAACAGTTTCGACTGCTGATTGAAAATCACCAAGTCGAGCTGGAGGTGGGCACCAGCACGCAGCCCATCCCCGTGCATTTTTCATTTGCCGAGCATGATCATATTGAAGGCAGTCTGACCCCCGCACGCCGCCAGCTCATGCGCGATGTGTTCGACCTGCCCGATCTGGCCGCGATGGACGACGGCATTGCCAACGGCACCTACATCAGCCGCCCTGGCGAGGCGCAGCCGCTGTCGCTCTTCACTGCGCCGCGTGTGGACTATTCGCTGCACCGCCTGCGGCATTACACCGGTACGGCGCCCGAGCATTTTCAGAACTTTGTGCTGTTCACCAACTACCAGTTTTACATCGACGAGTTCGTGCGCATGGGGCACGAGGCGATGAATGACGCAGCCAGTGAGTACATCGCATTTGTGGAGCCGGGCAATGTGATTACGCGGCGGGTCGGCACCCTGGTGCAGGCTGGCGATGAGCTGGGCAAAGAGCCGCCGCGCCTGCCGCAAATGCCAGGCTACCACTTGGTGCGCGCCGACAACAGCGGCATCACGATGGTCAATATCGGCGTGGGGCCGGCCAATGCCAAAACCATCACCGACCACATCGCCGTGCTGCGCCCGCATGCGTGGATCATGCTGGGCCACTGCGCGGGCCTGCGCAACAATCAGCAGTTGGGCGACTACGTGCTGGCCCACGGCTATGTGCGTGAAGACCATGTGCTGGACGAAGAGCTGCCGCTGTGGGTGCCCATTCCTGCACTGGCTGAGATTCAAGTGGCGCTGGAAGATGCGGTGAAAGACGTGACACAGATGACTGGGCCTGAGCTCAAGCGCATCATGCGCACAGGCACGGTGGCCAGCACCGACAACCGCAACTGGGAACTGCTGCCCGACAACGGCCCGCAGCGGCGCTTCAGCCAGAGCCGCGCCGTCGCGCTGGACATGGAAAGCGCGACCATCGCAGCCAACGGGTTTCGCTTCCGCGTGCCCTACGGAACTTTACTGTGCGTGAGCGACAAGCCACTGCACGGCGAGATCAAACTGCCCGGCATGGCGAATCACTTTTACCGGGAACGGGTCGATCAGCACCTGCGCATCGGCATTCGCGCGGTGGAGCTGCTGCGTGGGCAAGGCACTAAACAGTTGCACAGCCGCAAGCTACGTAGCTTCGCCGAAGTAGCGTTCCAATAAACTGTCAGACCATCAAACCGTTGAGCTTGGCATATTGCAGCAGCATGATGGTCTTGGCATCGCAAATCGTACCCGCAGCAACTTTGGCCAGGGCTTCATCCAGCTTCAGCTCCAGCACCTCAATGTCCTCGCCCTCGTGCGCTTGGCCGCCGCCGTCTGAGACTTTGTCGGCGGATGAATACTCGCCGACAAAGAAGAACAGCCGCTCGGTGACTGAGCCGGGGCTCATGTAGGCTTCAAACACCTTGCGTACGTCTTTGATGACGTAGCCGGTTTCTTCTTCGGTCTCGCGGCGGATGCACGTGATCGGGTCGTCCAGGTCGAGCAGCCCGGCGCAGGCTTCAATCGTCATGCCGTTGGATGAGCCGTCAGACTTTGGGTTCACGTAAGCCGGAAAGCGAAACTGCCGCGTCAAGATCACCGTCTTTTGCGCACGGTTGTACAGCAGGATGGTGGCCCCGTTACCTCGGTCGTACGTTTCGCGGTTTTGGCTCTGCCACGTGCCGTCTCGCCGCTGCAATTCGAAGCGTGTTGTCTTCAACGTGTACCAGTTGTCGGACAACAGTTTTTCTTCGAGGACGCGAACCTGTGGACTGGAGGAAGTCATCAATTTAAAGGGACTCTGCGTTGGGCCAAATAGACATCAAAATCAGCCGCAGTCATGGGCCGGGAAAACAAATAGCCTTGCCCGCTGTCGCAGCCTGCGGCGATCAGCAGGTCACGCTGCTCTTCGGTTTCAATGCCTTCGGCAATCACCTTGATGCCCAGCTCGTGCGCCATCACAATCATGGCCTTGCACAGCGCCAGCTCTTTGGAGGCAGGTTTTAAATTGCGGATGAAAGACTGGTCGATCTTGATGTAGTCGATATCATATTTTTGCAGGTACGACAGCGATGAATAGCCGGTGCCAAAGTCGTCCAGCGAGACTTGAATGCCCGCATCGCGCATCTCCAGCAACTGGCGGTTGACGCTGGGGCTGGCCTCCAACAGCAGGCCTTCGGTGATCTCCACCACTATGGACTCTCCGGGCAAGCCCAGCGCTTCCAATTGCGCAAGCCATGCCTGGTTGGAGCCACCATCGTGGTGGAACTGCGCAGGCGATTTGTTGACGCTGACCTGAAAATCCGGGCACATCGAGTCTCGCCAGCGGCGCGTCTGCCGTGCCACTTCGCGAAATGCCCAGTCGCCAATGTCAATGATCAGGCCACTGGCTTCCGCTATCGGTATGAAATCAGCGGGGCTGATGAGACCACGCGTGGGATGCTGCCAGCGGATCAGAGCCTCGGCCTTGTTCACAATACCTGTCACCAGATTTATGATGGGCTGGTAAACCATCAGGAACTGCTGGTTGACCAGCCCCGAGCGGAGGTCGAAAGTGACGCGGGCTCGAACCAGCGCAGCTTCCTTGAGCGCCGGCGTGAAAAAGCTGAAGCGGTTACGCCCCGCACCTTTGGCCACATAAAGCGCCTGATCGGCGTTTTTGAGAAGGCTTTCGGCCTCGCCTGCATCCGAGGGAAAGTTGGTGATGCCAATGCTGGCCGATACAAACACCTGATCATCACCGAGCTGGAAGGCCATGGTCATCGCTCCCAAGATGCCTTCCACGATACGCTGCGTGCGCGCGTTGTCGCTGATATTGGTCAGAAGCACCGTGAACTCGTCACCCCCCATGCGCGCCACGGTGTCACCATCGCGCAGGCGCTC